>JASFER010000019.1:0-40490 GCA_050124755.1 Desulfobacteraceae bacterium | reverse complement strand
GGGACTGGAAACCGGTGATGACGTCACTTTAAAAGCCATCAACAAGGGGGCCACTTCAGATACCATGATACGCATGGGGCAAAAAGCCAAGGCTGCCGGCTTCAAGCTTTCCGTGACCGTCCTGTTGGGGATCGCCGGGAGGGATCGATCCCAGATCCATGCCAAAGAAACCGGCCGCATCCTTTCGGCCATAGATCCGGATTACATCGGTGCCTTGAGCTTGATGTTGATTCCCGGTACACCATTGTTTGATGATCATCAGGCCGGCCGGTTTCCCTTGATCGAAGCTGAGGAGATGCTGGCCGAGTTGCGCACCATGTTTGCTCACACCCACCTTTCCAAGGGACTTTTTCATGCAAACCACGCCTCCAATTACCTGCCCATCAAAGCACGTCTTCCCAGGGACAGGGAATCGGTTCTGAGCCTCATTGACAAGGCCCTGGCCGGCGAAGTGGGGCTGAAACCCGAGTGGCTCAGGGCCTTATAAACCGACAAACCCATTGAACCCTCTGAACCCCCTTGCATCTGCCATCAATCCATTGTATCAAACCAGCCAATTGCCCTACGGTTGCGGTAGAACGGTACGAAAAAGGAGAGCCTAACAATGACCACCTGTAAACCAATGGATATCGATCAGAAAAGCGTCAACACCATTCGCACCCTTTCTATGGATGCCATCCAAAAGGCCAATTCCGGTCATCCGGGGGCACCCATGGGGCTGGCTGCGGCCGGCTATGTGCTTTGGACCCGCATTATGAAACACAATCCAAAAAATCCGGATTGGCCGAACAGGGACCGCTTTGTGCTCTCCGGTGGACATGCTTCCATGCTCCTGTACAGCCTGCTGCACCTCACCGGCTATGATGTCAGTCTCGACGACATAAAGAATTTTCGCCAATGGGACAGCAAAACCCCTGGACACCCTGAATACGGCCACACGCCGGGGGTGGAGACCACTACCGGACCGTTGGGTCAGGGTATCGCCAATGCGGTGGGTATGGCCATGGCCGAACGTCATCTGGCGGCCAGGCTTAACCGGGATGGCCACGAGATCGTCGATCACTACACCTATGCGGTATGCGGAGACGGCGACATGATGGAGGGGGTAGCGTCAGAGGCGTCCTCGCTCGCCGGTCATCTGGGATTGGGCCGCCTGATTTGCATCTATGACGACAATAATATTTCCATTGAGGGCAGTACGGACATTACTTTCACCGAGGATGTGGCCAAACGTTACCAGGCATACAACTGGCAGGTCATCCATATCGATGACGGCAACGACCTGGACTCCATTGAGAAGGCGCTCAATGACGGCCGCAGCGAAGGCGGGCGCCCAACCTTGATTATTCTGCGCACGCACATTGCCTACGGCAGCCCGAACAAGCAGGATTCCCATGATGCCCATGGCGCACCTTTGGGGGAAGAAGAGGTACGTCTGACCAAAGCGTGTTTGGGTTGTGACCAAGAGGCTGTGTTCTGTATACCCGATGATGTGCGTGACCACTGCCTCAAAACAGCGGCTCAAGGCGAATCAGCCGAAGCTGCCTGGCAGGAAGCTTTCAAGGCTTACACCCAAGCCCATCCTGAATTGTCCGACGAATGGCTCAATGCCGTGACCGGTTTCATGCCCAGGGGATGGAATCAAGGCCTGGCCCAACTGACACCGGAAGACGGCCCTCTGGCAACCCGAGCCGCTTCAGGCAAAGCACTCAATGAACTGGCCAAACGTGTCCCCGCACTAATGGGCGGATCTGCTGATTTGGCCCCTTCCAATAAAACCTATCTTACGGATGCGTCCGAATTTCAGAAAGACAACTATGGCGGGCGCAACATCAGATTCGGCGTCCGCGAACACGCCATGGGCGCCATCATGTCCGGCATGTTCTTGCACGGCGGCATACGTCCGTACGGCGGGACCTTTCTGGTTTTTTCAGATTACGTGCGGCCGGCCATACGCGTGGCGGCTCTGATGAATCTGCCCCTGATATATGTTTTCACCCATGACTCCATTGCCGTGGGCGAAGACGGCCCGACTCACCAGCCGGTGGAGCATTTGGCATCACTGCGTGCCATCCCCAACCTGATGGTGCTCAGACCCTGCGATGCCAATGAAACGGCCGATGCATGGTGTCAGGCTCT
Organism: Desulfobacteraceae bacterium; assembly: GCA_050124755.1. Lineage (GTDB taxonomy): Bacteria > Desulfobacterota > Desulfobacteria > Desulfobacterales > Desulfosarcinaceae > JARRKU01. The sequence goes on along the minus strand of JASFER010000019.1, from coordinate 38,351 downwards.
CAAAACCAATGACCAACCGATAGCCATGCTTTTCAGCCGCCAAAAACTGCCGATCCTGCCGAGGGAGCGGACAGCCGGCAAATTAAGCAGTGGTGGTTACGTGCTTTCTGATTGTGAAGGGACCCCGGACGTCCTGCTGTTGGCCAGCGGTGCGGAAGTTCACCAGGCTCTGGAAGCCCAGCAAATGCTTAAGGAGAAGAGCATCGCCGCCCGGGTCATCAATATGCCCAGCTGGGAACTTTTTGAAAAGCAGTCCGATGACTATAAACGCGAGGTTCTGCCGCCGGAGATCAAGGCACGCGTGGCCATCGAAGCCGGTGTTGCCATGGGTTGGGAACGTTATGTCGGCGACCGGGGTACCATTATTGCCATGACCGGCTTTGGTGCTTCCGCTCCAGGCGGTGAAGTGCTGGCCAAATTCGGCTTTACAGCGGAGAATGTGGTTGAAAAGGCGATGGCTTTGGTCAACCAACAAATAGGTCAAAACCGATTACAATAGGATTCAATGCGGTCTAAAAAAAGGAGGGCCTCATTTTCATCTGCAAATGCGGATAAGGGAATAACATAGTGGAGCACGCCTTTGAGAATAATGTATAATAGCTTTCGGTCATGGCCCACCATTACCACCTGGTCCCAGGCATACTGATTTAGTGTATCTCCGATACTTATCTTTAATCCGTCCGGGGCGATGGTGAGGATGCGGTCCTTATCAAACAGCCCTTTATCATCTTTTCGCCTTTCGCGCTTGAAATCTCTTTTAAACTGGAGCAGTACCGAGCGCTCCCGAAACAACCATGCCAGGCCTGTAATGATGACGAAGCCCAGGAAGACCTTAAAACGGTTATGGTTAATCGCGAAGATAATAGTGATAAAAAGGACGATAACCTCAACGGCAATGAAGCGATGCAGCATCATCTTTTTCCCGAAATCGGTTTTTCGGAGCACATATTTCTGGAGTGCTACCAGATGTTCAAGCGTGTTGCGGTATCGAATCTGCACGTGTCACCTCATTCAGATAAATTTTCATTATTTCAGAAAAGGAGTACCGCAAAGAGTATGCCAGTTATAATCTGGCCACTCTCATTTCACCTTCTGCAACGGTTTGGATCACATATTCGATATGGCGTTTGGTCGCCATGTATGCGCGCATGGCATCGCGGTCTTTGATGGCCTTCATGATTTGGGTGTGCTGCTGCTGGATGGTTTCGAACTGGCGTGACTCCCGATACAGCCGGAACAGGTTCTCTTTAATGCCGTAAGCCAGAAAATCGTGGAATTGTTTCATGATGAAGACTTGCAGCGGATTGTGGGTGGCATAGGCTATGGCCATATGAAATTGGGTGTCGGCATCGGAACCCAGTCGCCCCGCCTGCACTGCATCTTCCATTTCTTTGAGGCTTTGTTCCAGGAATTCAATGTCACTGTCCAGGGCGCGTTGGGCGGCCATGGCGGCTGCATTGCACTCCAGTCCCATACGCACTTCAAGCAGGTCCTGCATGGTGGCATTCTGAGATTCCATAACCTTGGTCATATAAGCGTGTGTTTTGCCGCCGGGACGACTGACAAACGTGCCTTGGCCCTGCCGTTGTTCCAACATTCCCATGACCACGAGTTTGTTGATGGCATCGCGAACCGAGGTGCGGCTGACCTGAAACGCTTCGGACAATTCCCTTTCGGTCATGATTTTTTCGCCGGGCTTAAACATGCCCCGAAGAATCAGGTCGTGCAATTGGTCAAAAACCTGGTCTGCAATGCGTTTCGGTTTGATCGGCTTGAGCGTATGGCTCATAAGGCCCCTACCTTTCTCTGTATGGTTTGACACCTCGTCCGAGGCAGACGTTGTGGGCATCGTTTCCTCTATTATTTCATCTCCCTGTTTCATGTCAAGGTTTCACCAAATAACATTTGTAAAAGGTAATACCAATTCTTAATCGTTGTGGAATGGATATTGCAATGTTGGGCATTGATGGATTGCGGCCGCGGGTTTAGCGCATTCCCTCAAGGGTGAGATTCCCTGTTGCCTTGTTCGTGTAAAGATACCGGGTCCATATCCGTCGCTGAATGCCGTAACTGAAATTGGTTGAAAGTGAAGCCGTTAATTAAGGAGGTCCAATGTTGAACACAATATCCAGATTCTTGTTTGTTGTTAGTATGGTATTTGGCCTGGTGCTGTCCGCGCAGGCTGCCAAGCGCGTTCTGTACATCGATTCCTACCACCAAGGGTTCCCTTGGAGCGACGGTATTACCGAAGCGGTTCAATCAGTGATGGCGGGACAGGATGTGACCCTGAAGATTATCCGCCTGGATACCAAGAACCATCCGGACGAAGCCTATAAAAAACAAGTGGCTTTGAAGGCCAAGGCGACCATTGAAGCCTTTCGGCCCGATGTGGTGATTGCATCGGACGATAATGCTTCCAAATACATTATCGTGCCCTATTATAAAGATGCACGCCTTCCCTTCGTATTCTGCGGGGTCAATTACACGGCTGAACCTTATGGATTCCCTTTTTCCAATGTCACCGGCATGGTTGAGCTGCCCCCCGCCATCAAGCTGATTTATTCGCTCAAGCATTTTTCGCGCATTACCAAGGTGGGTTACCTGGCTGCCGATACCCTTACCGAGCGCAAAGACGGACAGTTCACCAAACGCGATGTCCGCGAGGACTTTGTCGAGCGTTATGTCTCGACATTTTCACAGTGGCAAAGGGAGTTTATCAAACTGCAGGATGAAGTGGACGCGCTGATCATCGGCAACAACGGCGGTATCAAGGGGTGGGATGATGATGAGGCTACCCGCTTTGCCGAACAGAACACGCGGATCGTCACCGGTTGCCTGCTTGACTGGATCGCTCCCTATGCGTTTCTAGGCGCCACCCGAAGCGCCACGGAGCAGGGCACCTATGCGGCCCAGACAGCGCTGGAAATCCTCAATGGCACGCCGCCGTCAAGCATTCCCATCAGGGGCAACGTACAGGCCAACATTATCATCAATATGAAAATCGCCAAGAAACTCAATAAAAAGATCCCGGCAAGCTTTATGAAGATAGCCACCCACGTCATCAAATAGCCGCAAGCCGTGGTTTTAGGGTTTTGGGTATTTAACCTTCTCAGGCAATGTGATACAAGAGAGCAGTGAGTGGTAAGAAAAATTGCGCGTATCACATGATGAGAAAGACGGATCATGGTGCCCAATACCTTAAAACCCAAAAAACTCGCTGACCAGGTATTTGAACGCATTCGGGACCTGATATTCAAAGGCGACCTGCGGCCGGGTGAGCAGCTCAAATCGGAACGCGAGTTGTCCGAAATTTTATCTGTCAGCCGTCCTACCATTCGGCAGGCCATCCGTAAGCTTATCGATCTCGGATTGGTTGAGAACCGCCAGGGACAGGGGACTTACATCTGCAGCCCCAAGGAAGTCCGCGGCCATAATTTGCTGAGGGAGATGATCGACTGGGGAGAAGCCAGCCTGAGGGATCTGCTCGAAGTGCGTATGGCGCTGGAGTGCCAAGCGGCCACGTCGGCCGCGTTGAGGGCCACGGCCGCAGATGTGGTGGCCCTGGAGCGACATGTGGAGGATATGCGTAAATCCATAGCGGCCGGAGAACTGGGCATCCTGGAAGATGTGCGCTTCCACATGACCCTGGCATATGCCACCAAGAATCAGGTGCAGATCATGCTGATGAAAAATCTCTACGACTTGTTGCACTTCGGCATCGAAGAGAGCCTCAAACAGCTTTACATGAACCCTAAAAATCTGGAAACCATTTTGGATCAGCACCAAAATGTGGCCGATGCCATTCGGCAACGCGACTCCGAAGCCGCCTATGATGCCATGCGCCGCCATATCACTTTTCTAATCAACTACATGTGTGATGAAAGCCGCATGCTCAAGCAGGACCATTCGGTGATGGAAGCGGATCTTCGGCCGCTAAAGGCCGAAGCGTGATGACCTGCCCCAGTGTTGTATTCCAGAAGCATGTGACCTCTTTTTCGACATCATTCCGACAAAGTCCAAATGCCAAAATCCAAATGTCAAATGGCGGATGGGGACCGATTGTATATCAAATCGGTAGAATACCTTCATTTGACATTTGGGCTTGGACATTGGGGTTTGAAGGCTGTGGTGCCGCATCGGCGATCATGCCGCCACAGCCATTTTTCACGTAATTCTGGTATACAACACTAGCGCGCATGTTCACCCACCGGAGCATGTGCCGGTGCGTTTTTCTGGGCCGGCAGGATATTGCTTTTGTTCAGCAGTCCGACCACGTACGGACCTTCGGGAGAGACGGCGATTTTTGCATGATCGGCTGTTAAACGGGTTACCGCGGTCTGCAGGTCATCGATCTTGATAAGGCCGATGGCGCTGAGTTCCTGCTCGTCCAAATAAGGTGAGTACACGTAGACCCTGGATGCCTTGGAAAGAGCCTGATAGGTGGTCTGTAAACACCATTGATCGATGACGAAGTTGTCGGGATTGGAGCGCAAGGCCATGAATTCTTCTGCTGACCGTCCTTCTCGAACCAATTCGCAATATTCCAAAGAGCCCAACCCCTCGCGACATTCGCAGGCGATGACGATGGTTCCGCCCTCACGTAAAAGATTGCCGGCGGCAATCAGTCCCTTGCTGACTTGATAGAAGGTGGCGTCCAGCGGATAGCCGCCGGCCGAAGTGACCACCAGATCGACAGGCTCCTCCACCTGCTGGACCGATAAATTTTCCACCATCTTGCAGCCGGCATAGTGGGCGATGGTGTGGTGACCGGCAAAAACACCCACCAGTTCCCGCTGTTTATTGATCACCACATTGACGATAAAATCGACACCGGCCAGCCGGGCCACCTCCTCACCAGCCTTATGGAAGGGATTGCCTTGAAGTTTGCAGTTGGTCACCCCCGGATGATCGATCATGGCAAACGAGTGCATAAAGGTCATGGTCTTGTAGCTGGATATTCCCGGCAGAATGGATTTCCTTCCCCCGGAGTATCCGGCATACATATGGGGTTCGATCAGGCCGGTGAGAATTTTCAGGTCGGCATCCAGATAGTGCTTGTTGATCTCAATGGGGGCGCCGTCGATCTCGGCAATTTTGCGCAGATCTTCTTCTTTCCGGCAGTAGTGGTTCACGATGCGGTAGTCGGCCATGATGCGGGCGCCCACCACCTGTTCCAGCTCTTTGCCTAAATTGGGGCGATGCATACCGGTGGCGATCAGGATGGTGATGTCCTGCCTGGCGATCCCCGCCGATTCCAGGGTTTCCAAGATGGGTGGTAAAATTATTTTATTGGGTACGGGGCGGGTGACGTCGGAAATGACCACGCACGCATTCTTGCGGTCCTTGGCCAAGGACACCAGCGGGAGGACGCCGATGGGGTCTATAAGGACTTCATGGACGCTTTCCCTCGGATTAGGCAAAGGCGGGGACATGCTGGGGCTCAAAGTAACGGCGTCATCGGGTACTTCTACAGGCAGTTCTCTCTCTCCGCATAGGATGTGTGTTTTCATGGCGGCCTCCTGGTGTGTTGGGCGATTCCCCGCCGGGATGGCGCTGCCTCGCCCCTCCGTTTGATGATGGGGAATCTCTTGATGGTGTATTGAATAAAAGGTAAAATAATATTACCAATAAATAAATGTCAATAATTCTTTTCTCCGCATGCTGAAAAAATCATAATAATCAAGAATTAAAGCAAAATAACTCATGCTGCATCAAAGCCAGGATCACCTATGTGATTATATTGGTATTAAAATAAATCCATATGAGAATTGATTCAATGATGGTAAACTATTTTTTTGAATAAAGATCAGTTTTTTATTTTCAATTAATTGTTGTAAATGTTATGAAGATAAAAAAAAGCATTCAAGGGAAGGGGGTAGGGCGTGCGGCCAAAGCAGGAGATGATCGATCTGTTCCGTTCCAATGCCGAAGTTGTATCGGCGGTGGTGAAAAGCGTCGCCGATGTGGATGCCGCCTTGGCATACGTGGTGGATATCTGCAACCAAAAAGAGGCTTGCACCATTTTACCATCGGGTTGTGAAGCCGAATTGTCCAAGGGGGCGCAGGCCTTGTGCGACCGGAAGCCCGAAAAATTGATCGCAGCCCCTGATCTGAGCGACAACCATCTGAAAATCCTCCAGGCACATTGTGAAAAAACAGGCATCCAGATCGTCACCCGCGGTCTGCGCCGCTACCTCGGCGGCATTGATATCGGTTTGACCTGGGCCCAGTTCGGCATCGCCGATACAGGCACCCTGGTTATCGACTCAACGGACGAGGATTTGCGCCTGGCCACCATGATCAGCGAAATCCATGCGGCCATCCTGCCGGTGACCGCCATCCGGCAAAGCGCCTTGGATATAGAGAAGTCCCTTCAAACCAACATGCAGAATCTTGGAAATTTTACGGCCATGATCACCGGCGCCAGCCGGACCGCCGATATTGAGCGGGTATTGGCCTTGGGTGTCCACGGTCCGTTGGAACTGCACATTTTACTCGTCGAGGAAAATCATGCATAGAAGCGAAAAAATGAAGGATTATCAGAAGGAGGTCCGCCGGGCGCTGGGCAATGATTTTCTTCGCCAAGCCATGGACAAGTTTGCCGTCGCCTATCGGGAGGCCCGAGAAACCGTTTTCGAAGGCATGGACAAGGCGCAATTGATTGAAGACGTGGCCCGCCGAAAGGATGCGGCCATCGCAGACGTGGACCGGCTTCTGGCGCAATTCAAAGACGTTGCCAAAGAAAAGGGCATCTTTGTCCATATGGCCGATGATGCCCAGCATGCCAACGAGATCATCGCCACCATCGCACAGATGACAGGCTCCAAAAAGATCATTAAGTCCAAATCCATGACCGCAGAAGAGACCTTGCTGAACCATTACCTGGAGCTCAAGGGCTACGAGGTTACGGAGACCGACCTGGGAGAGTGGATCATCCAGCTGCGGGGCGAGGGGCCTTCCCATATGGTGATGCCCGCCATCCATTTATCCCGTTTCCAGGTAGCCGATCTCTTTACAGATGTCACTGGAAACCGCCAGGATCACGATATCGAAAAACTGGTTAAGGTGGCGCGCAGGGAGCTGCGTCCTAAATTTGTGGAGGCCGACATGGGCATTACCGGCGCCAACTTTGCCATCGCCGACACTGCCACCATCGGCCTGGTGACCAACGAGGGCAATGCCCGCCTGGTGGCCACCTTGCCCCGGGTGCATGTGGCTCTGGTGGGGCTTGAGAAGCTGATGCCCACTTTGCAGGACGCCTTGGCTGTGCTCAAAGTGCTGCCGCGCAACGCCACGGGGCAGCGTCTGACGTCCTATGTGACCTGGGTGACCGGCGCCACCCCTTGGCAAGGTGAGGATTCGAAAGCAAAAGAGATTCACATCGTCTTTCTGGATAACGGTCGCGGGGCGCTGGCACGGGATGCTGTCTTCAGCCAGGTCCTGCGCTGTGTGCGATGCGGCGCCTGCGCCAATGTGTGTCCGGTATACCGCATGGTGGGCGGTCACCAAATGGGCCACATATATATAGGTGCCATCGGGTTGATTTTAACTTACTTTTTTCATGGGCGCACCCAAGCGCGCAATTTGATCCAGAATTGTATCAATTGCGGCGCTTGCAAAGAGGTCTGTGCGGCCGGCATCGACCTGCCAGGTCTGATCAAGCAGGTGCACGCCAAGATCATCAACGAGGAAGGGCATCCGCTGAAATCCACCTTGTTGTCAAAGGTGCTGCGCAACCGCAAACTTTTTCACACCCTTTTGCGGTACGCCCAAAAAGCGCAAAAACCCATTACCGATGACCAGGGGTATCTGAGGCATTTGCCGCACATCTTTTCCAAGGAACATCGCTTTCGGGAAATTCCGGCCATCGATGCGCGCCCCTTCAGGGATCGCTGGGCCAGCATACGGCCCGTCGTTCACGAACCCAAGTACAGGATTGCCCTTTTCAGCGGATGTGTGCAGGATTTCGTTTATCCGGAGCACCTGACTGCGGCCGTAGACCTGTTTGCCGGGCAGGGGGTGGCGGTGACTTTTCCCATGGACCAATCCTGCTGCGGACTCCCCGTTCAGATGATGGGGGAGTTGGATGCCGCCCGCCAGGTTGCCATCCAGAACGTTATGGCATTGACATCCGATCCCGTGGACTATGTGATTACCTTGTGTGCGTCGTGTGCATCCCACCTGAAAATGGGATATCCCAAAATGCTGGCGGACAGTTCATCCATGGCCCTCAATGCCCGACGCATGGCGGAAAAAGTCCTGTCGTTCAGCAGCTTTTGCTGTGACGTGCTGAAATTGGACCCTTCGTTGTTCAAAACCGACGGTCCGAAGATGACGTATCACGCACCATGTCATTTGTGCCGCGGACTGGGGGTCAAGGAAGCCCCCAAAACGTTGATCCGGAATTCGGGTTACGACTTTGTACCGGCCGTGGAGGAGGAGACCTGTTGCGGATTCGGCGGAACCTACTCGGCCACATTTCCCTCCGTATCGTCCCAAATTTTAGAGCGAAAAATGGCGGATATCCAATCCACCGGTGCTGAAGTGCTGGTCACCGAGTGCCCGGGCTGTATCATGCAGCTTCAAGGTGGTGCGGCCAAGCGTGGTCTGAAGCTCGAGGTTGCCCACCTGTCCCAGGTGCTGAAGCGGCATTTAAAGCCCTGATGGAATAAGTCCGATGGGTTATGGCCAGCGCCATATTCCCTTTTTCACCACACAAATGATGTCGCCATCCCCTTTCCAGGGGTGAATGCGGGCCTGGTTCCCCCTGCCCGCATTCCTTTAATCCCTTTCCCGAGATCCTTCCATCATTACCCCGAATAAGGTTTTACCAAGATAACTATCGGCATTGGTACGGATATTGCTGGTAATAATTAAAGGTCTTACCAATACCGTTAAATAGGTTAAAGGTCTATGGCTTACATAAATATATATGAAAATTTAGATAGATATAATATATTTTCGGCAGAATTAATAGGGATGACCAATTTTTCATTGACGAAATACAAAAATCAAGGTATCCACCAAAATTGGTAATACCAATAAACCTATTGGCATCACGATCAGTACGAACAGGGCAATCGCCGGGTACGACGATGTTATGATTGAAAGGGGCTGAATGGGAATTATGCAAAGGGTTGGCAATTCAAGAACAGATGCGGTCGCGAAATGGGGAATGACAACCATCGGCGGGTTGGTTTTGGCTGCCTTGACGGTGTTCTTGTGCAGTTCAAGCGCAGCCGCAGGATGGAAAATTGACGGCGTCCGCTATTCCCAATCCGTACACGGTGAAAATGCCTGCGTCGATTGCCATACGGATATCGAATCGTTGAAACGCCATCCGCAACCGGACAACGTGCGCAAAACCATGCAGGCCTTTTTCAGTCCCGAAAAATGCCTGGCATGTCACGACGATGTCCAGGTGCAGATTGAGGATGATGCCGAGCATGGCGGGGAGGAGGTTCTAAACGTTCAGCGCTTTTTAATCTGTATCGATTGCCATGACCCCCACTACGAGGGCGCACCCGATGAAAGGGATCCTGCCGACGGCCTTCAAGTTGCAGAAGTTGCAGAAGTTGCAGAAGATAACACCGCCTGCATGGATTGTCATCAGACGATCGGGCATGAAGATCCCAAGCGCATCGCCAAGCATCGCGCGTTTTGCTATGCCTGCCATGCCAAGGGAAATAACATGCCGGCCGCCGTACCGGTGATGGATCCGGAACAATTCAGTCAAAGCGCTCACGCCGCCGTCGATTGCATGACCTGTCACCCGACGGCCGACCAGTATGAACATCACCTGCAAACCGTCGGCGCGTGCGTCCAGTGCCATAAGCCCCACGAAGAGTCGGTAGCCCACGAGGCCCATAGCGCCGTTGCCTGCCAGGCATGCCATTTAAGCCGTGTGATTCCCACACGGGACAGCGGGAGCAATGCCGTTTCCTGGAAACGGGTCAACCTTTCCGGCGCCGTTTCCACCTTGCATAATATGGCCAAACCCAACGGCCAGGGGTGTGCCCGATGTCATTTTGCCGGAAACGACATCGGTGCCGCCGCCATGATCCTGCCGTCCAAAAGCGTGCTCTGCATGCCGTGCCACACGGCCACATTAACGGCCGGAGATGCGATCACCATTGTCGCCCTGGTAGTTTTTGCCTTCGGCTTGGCGGGCTTCGCATCCCTCTGGTTCTCCGGAACTTTGGGCGATACTTCCGGCAATGGATACATCGCCAATGTCTTTTATGCGTTCCGCAGGGGGCTGGCCGCCGTTTTTTCCAACAGATGGGGGGGCATGATCAGCACGCTGTGGCATGATGTCCTGCTGCAAAGGCGCCTTTACCGGCGCTCCCCCAAACGCTGGGCTATCCACGCGCTGATTTTCTGGCCGTTTGTGATCCGGTTTGCATGGGGTATGTCGGCCCTGTTCACAACCACCTGGTTCAAAGAGTGGCCCCTGGGGTGGGTGCTGATCGACAAAAATCATCCTTTCACGGCCTTTGTTTTTGATCTGACAGGATTCTTTCTGGTTCTGGGAATTGTGCTGGCCCTGGTACGCGGGAGCGAAGCGGATAAATCACGTAAACCCGGGCTGCCGTCTCAGGACCGATTGGCCCTGGCATTGCTTGGCGCCATCGCTCTGATCGGCTTCATTCTGGAGGGTATGCGCATTGCGATGACCGGTGCCCAAGGATCGGCGGCCTTTGCTTTTATCGGCTATGGTTTGGGCAAATTATTCATGTCGATGACGAGCTTAAATACGGTGTACGGCAATGTGTGGTATCTGCACGCCATTTTAACAGGCGCGTTCGTTGCTTATCTGCCCTTCAGCCGCATGATGCACATCGTCATGTCGCCCGTGGTACTGATCATGAATGCCGCGGGCCAAAAACATCACCCCTGAGACAAAATCAACGGATTGGCAATGGTTTTGGCAATAACGCCCTGAATGGAGGAAATGATAATGGACGACAGTATTCGCAAAGCCCTTGTGGAGATAGTGGGTGAGGACAATGTTACCGACCGGCTCATTGATATGGTGTCGTACGCTTATGACTCATCGGAGCACAGCCACCGGCCGGATTGTGCGGTGTGGGCCACGACCACCGGGCAGGTCTCTCAAATTCTGAAATTGGCCAATGAACAGCGGATTCCGGTGATTCCCAGGGGTGCCGGAACCGGCCTTTCGGGTATGGCCGTTCCTGTCAAAGGCGGGATTGTGCTGGATCTGAACCGCATGAATAAAATCGAAAGGATCAGCATCGAGGATCGTTTCGCCGTCGTTCAGCCGGGGGTGGTCTATGCCGATCTGGATAAGGCCCTGGCACCCTATGGCTTTTGCTTTCCACCCGACCCCGGAAGCGGCACGGTGTGCACATTAGGCGGCAATGTATCAACCAACGCCGGAGGTGTCAGGGGCGCCAAATACGGCACCACCCGCGACTATGTGCTGGGTCTCGAAGTGGTGCTGGCGGACGGGCGGGTGATGCGGACGGGGTCTTCCACCATTAAGTGCGTCTCGGGTTTCGACCTTACCCGGCTGATAGTGGGTTCCGAGGGCACCTTGGGGGTAGTGACCCGGATCACCTTGAAGATCAACCCCAAGCCCACCGCCAGCAGTACGGCGGTGGCCACCTTCGAAAAGCTCGAGGATGCCGGCAAGGCCGTTACCGAGATCATGTCCTCGGGCATTATCCCCGCGGTCATGGAGATCATGGACCGCCCCACGATTCAGGCCATCAACCAGAACACCGAACTGGGGCTGCCCGAAGTGGACGCCATGCTGCTGGTGGAAACCGACGGTTATACCCAGGCGGAGACCGATTACCAGCTGGAGAAGGTGGTGGCGGTGTTCAATGCCAATCATCCCCTGGAGGTCAAGAAGGCCTCATCCCGTGAAGAGGCGCTGGACCTGTGGAAAGCGCGCAAGTCGGCCTATGCCGTGCTGGCCCGCATCCAAAGCCACTTCGTCCTCGAGGACGTCACCGTCCCCATGGGAAAAATCGCCGACCTGCTCAGGGGGATCGGTGACATCTCAAGGAGACACGATCTGCAGATCGCCACCTTCGGCCATGCCGGGGACGGCAACCTGCACCCCCAGATTCTCTACGATGGATACAACCCCGATGAGGTGGCGCGCGTGGAAAAGGCCGTGGCCGATTTGTTCGAACTTTCCATTAAATTGAACGGCACCCTCACCGGCGAGCACGGCATCGGCCTTGCCAAGGCCCCCTTTATGACCCTGGAGCACGACGCGGTGGCCATTGATGCCATGCGTTTGGTCAAGCGCGCATTCGACCCCAACAATATTCTGAATCCCGGCAAAATGGCTTTGGAGGTGAACTGACATGGAACCCAAATACGATTTTGAAAGAAAGTACCGCGAACAGATCCTGCAGTGCTCGCGCTGCGGCTACTGCCAGGCGGTGTGTCCGGTATACGGTGCCACCTTGCGCCCGGCGTTCAACGCCCGTGGCAAGATGCTGCTGCTTAAGGAGGTCATGGATCACAAGATCGAGCTCAATGACGAGCTCATCGACACGATGTTCCAGTGTACAACCTGTGCGGCCTGCCGCGAAAACTGCCCTTCGGGCGTCAACGTGCCGGAGATCGTCAAACAAGCCCGCAGAGACATGGTGAGCATCGGCTCGTGCCATCCGGCTTTCACCGGTATGAACGCGGTACTGCAGAAACACACCAATATATATGCCGAGGATGAACCCGAGGATTTTGACCGCGAGCGCAATCAGAAAGCCAAGTATGTCTATTTCATCGGCTGTGTGGGTCAATATCGGGAAGATGAAGCCACCGAAGCCACACTGGACCTGCTGGACCGCCTCGAAGTGGATTACACCCTTATCGACGAGGTGTGTTGCAGCGGCGTACTCGAGGATGTGGGGCATGCCATAAACACCCGTCTGGCGCAGCAAAATATCGAAGCCATCCTGGCCACCGGCGCCGAGACCGTCATCACCGGATGCCCTTATTGTTACCGGACCTTCAAGAACAAAGAGGTTTATGGGGTTTTGGGAGACAAAGGCCTGAACTTGGTTCACATCTCCCAATTTCTCAAAGATTTCGACCTGGGCGTGACCACGGATCTGAAGGTCACCTACCACGACCCTTGTGACCTGGGGAGGCATTGCGGCATTTACGAAGAGCCCCGCCGGACGCTGAAAAAGATCGCCCCCAATTTTGTGGAGCTGCCGCACCACCATGCCGGCTCCCTGTGCTGCGGCTCCGGCGGCGGTGCACGCGGTGCCTATGCCAAGAACTCTCTGACCATGGCCCGGCGGCGCCTCGGCGAGGCGCTGGATATCCAGGCCGACGTGATTGTGACCGAATGCAACTCCTGCGTTCACAACCTGGCCAACGCCAAGCTGCGCAAGGACAAGATCCGCATATGCAACACCACTGAATTTATCAATGAACTGATGGATGAAGCTGAATAGAAAATAATGTCCCAGAACGATTACGAGGAGGAAACAACATGGATGTCAAGGGATACAATATGCCCGAAGATCTGCTCTACGAAGAGAATCACTTTTGGATTAAACAGGAAGGTGACCTGCTGATCATGGGCATGGACGATTTTGCTCAGAAACTGGCCGGAGAGATCGTATACGTGCAGCTTCCCGACGACGGCAAGAAGGTTAAGGCGGGCAAGAAGTTCGCCAAGGTCGAATCGGGCAAATGGTTGGGCAAAGTATACGCTCCGGTCAACGGCGTCATTGATTCCGTTAACGAAGCATTGGAAGAAAACCCGGGGCTTATCAATGAAGACGGCTATGGGAAAGGATGGATGTTCAAGATCAAACCCAACGATCCTGGGGAGCCGGACAATATGATCAAAGGGGCCGATGCCATAGAAGCCTGGATAACCAAAGAAATCGAAAAGTATGCTGAAGATGAATAAAGCTGAAAATGGTCGATACAGCATGCAGCAATGCATGCAAATGGCCGCATGCACCAATTGTCAATCCTGCGCCGATGTCTGTCCGGCGGTAAAAGCCGCCGGCGACGGCCGACTCTCTGCGCTATACCGCATGAAGGGCTTGCAGCGGATCCTTAAAAGCCGCAACGGCGGCCTTTTGTCCAGGCTCTTTGGCGTCAAACCCCTTTCCGATGAGCAGTGGAAGGCCTATTCCGAGACGGTCTACCGGTGTACATTGTGCGGCAACTGCCAGGAGGTCTGTCCGGTGGGCATTCACCTCAAGGACCTATGGATATCGCTTCGGGAGGACCTGGTGGACACCAGGCACTTCCCCAAAAAGATCAACCTGATCCGGCGAAATCTGGAATCCAGCCGCAATGTCTTTAACGAGGACAATGAAGAGCGTGCCGAATGGGTTGAGGATATGGATGATCCCCCCGAGGACCTGTTTGTCAAAGATAAGGCCGAGGTGGTTTATTTTACCGGTTGTACGGCGGCCTATTTCCCAGTGGCCCAGAAAATACCCCTGGCGTTGGCGGACATTCTCGTTCGGGCGGAGGTCGATTTTACGCTGATGGGCGAAGACGAATGGTGTTGCGGTTTCCCTTTGTTAGGCGCGGGATTGAAAGATCTCTTTGTTGAATTTGCAGCGCATAATCTGGACGTGGTTCTGGATAAGGGTGCCAAACAGGTGATATTTGCCTGCCCGTCCTGCTACGAGATGTGGAAAGCGCACTATCCTTACAAAGCGCAGGGCATTCAAATCCTTCACAGCACCCAGTACCTGGAAAAATTGGCCCTGGAAGGACGTTTGCCCTTCAATGCGCTGGAAATGACGGTGACCTATCACGATCCTTGCGATCTGGGCCGTGGTGCCCGCGAGTTCGATGCCCCCCGTGCCGTCATTGGTTCAATCCCCGGGGTCCAATTGGTCGAGATGCCCAATAGTCGTGAGAACTGCAATTGTTGTGGCGGCGGAGGGAACCTGGAGATGGTGGACGCCAAGCTTTCGGCCGAAATTGCCAAAAACAAAGTCTCCGAGGCCGTATCGACGGGAGCCGATGCCGTCATCACCTCCTGTCAGCAATGCGTGCGCACCATGCTGACCTACGCCAAACGCAACAAGGTTCCCATTGACGTAATGGATATTACCCAGCTCGTACAGCGTGCCTTGGCTTAGGGTCGGCACGCTCTCAGACCAGATTTTCCTCAGCGTCCATTGGCCGGACGCCCCTCCGAACGGTGTGGGAGCGACCTTTTGGGGGTCGCTCCCACCGGGGGCTTTGATGATCGGTGAAAATGGTGAAACATTACAATCAAATCAGTGTTCAGTTGGACGATGATCGCGCGCTGATTCGCGCGGCCGGAAACACCTACCATGTGGCTCAAAAGGACCGGACCGATGCCCGGGCGGGTTGTCCCATGCATCTGATGCTGGGGGCATTGGGGGCCTGCATCATGCTCACCCTGAAGGCCGTGGCCGACCACAAAGGCATTTGCCTTGGAAGTCCCGACATCCACATCGACTATTATCGGAATGACCATGGCGATACCCGGTTTCAGGTGGTGTTGAAACTGGATGACCACCTGAGCGAAAGAGAGCGCAAAATCTTATATCAATCAGCGCGCGTATGCGAGGTGGGAAAAATTTTAAAGAGCGATGTGCACATCGATTACCGCCTGGCGGACAACGCGGGAAAACCGTTCACCGCGCCACAAAATCGGAATCAGTTGGACCAACGGCCTGATTATTGCGTGCCGGAAATGGAATCGACAACAAAAGGAATGGAGCGGTTACCATGACCCCGTGGCGATTACTGGATACGCCGCCGATGACGGCCGCGGATAATATGGCCCTGGATGAAACGTTGCTGGAACTTAAAGGTCAGGGCCGGACACCCAATACGATTCGCTTTTTGCAATTCAATCCCCGGGCGGTATTGGTAGGCTATCATCAATCGGTTCAAGAGGAGATTCGACTGGAATACGTCAAAGAGAACGGCATTGAGGTCAATCGCCGCATCACCGGCGGCGGCGCCATTTTCTTTGATGAAAACCAGCTGGGCTGGGAAGTCTATTGCAATAAACAGTTCTTCGATATCGTCATCCCCAACCACCGATTGTTTAAAACGCTGTGCCAGCCTGTGGCCATTGCTTTGGACCGCCTGGGACTCGATGCCGAATTCCGTCCGCGAAACGATATTGAAGTCAATGGTCGTAAAATCTCGGGAACCGGGGGGACTGAATCCGAAGGCGCCTTTATGTTCCAGGGCACCATGCTGGTGGATTTCGATGTGGATACCATGCTCAGGGCGTTGCGCATACCGGTGGAAAAATTAAAGGCCAAGGAGATCGATTCGATTAAGGACCGCGTCACCTGTCTGAATTGGGAACTGGGCTGCACACCGTCCCTGGACGATATCAAATCGGCGATCTGGTATGGGTTCGAGAAACATCTAGGGATTCAACTCAAACCCGGTGGATTGACCTCCCAGGAGCAGGAATTGTTTGAACGCAAGCGGGATCGGTACCGATCCCGGGAATGGATCGACCGTGTCAAACCCCGGTTCCAAAGACGCGAAGCCGTTCAGTCTTCCTATAAATCCGATGCGGGTATGGTGCGTTATACCCTGGTGGTCAACCTCGCCCAGCGCAGGCTCAAGGATATCTATATTACCGGTGATTTTCTTTCATTTCCCGGTCGCGCCCTCTACGACCTTGAGTCCATCCTGCGTGGAATGCCCTTGGACAACGGCCAATTAATTCAAACCATAGACCGTTTTTTTGACCAGGGGCGGATCACCATTCCTGGAATGACCGTTGCTGATTTTGTTCAACCCTTAATGCAAGCCCTGGAAAAGATAGAAATTACCAAGTTTGGTATTCCGCTGGAACACGCCAATCTCATCTCGGTGACCAATGGTTCTTTCGAAGAGATCCTGCGCAAAGATCCTTCCGTCCTTTTGCTGCCCTATTGCGCCAAAGGCACCGATTGCGAGCTGCGCTATGCAAAAGGTTGCAAGACCTGCGGCCAAGAACAATGCACCATCGGCCCGGCCTGGAGTATGGGGGTACGCCGCAAAATGAGGGTGGTCACCGTGACGAGCTTTGAGGATTTATGGGCCGAGTTGAACCATATGAAGGCCAGGGGGGTGAAAGCCTACATCGGATGTTGCTGCCAGCCCTTTTATGCCAAGCACGTGGATGATTTCAGGCGAAGCCGCATGCCCGGCATTTTGCTCGATATCGACAACACCACTTGTTACGATCTCGATCAGGCCAAAGCGGCGTACGCAGGTTCTTTCGAAAGCCAAACGGAATTAAACCTGGATTTGCTGGAAACCGTGCTGGCCGCCGGCGCGAAGATCAATTCCAAAGGTCTGGTGAAATCGTGAACGTGCAATGCGACATCCTTGTGGTGGGCGGAGGACCGGCCGGTACAGCGGCGGCGCGCGCAGCGGCCCGCCGGAATGCAAGGGTGCTGCTGGTCGAGCGGCGGACCGTTATCGGTACGCCCGTACAGTGCGCCGAATACATTCCCGCCATGCTGATGGGAAAGCTGGAATTGGGACGCCGTTATGTCGCCCAATCCATCAAGGGCATGAAAACCTATCGTAACGATGGATCCGAAACATACACGCCGGCCCCGGGATACATTATCCACCGGGAATTGTTCGATCAAACCCTCGCCCGGGCAGCGGAAGATGCCGGTGTTCATATCATGACCGCCACCCGGGCCGTCGAGCGATGGTCGTCCGGAGCCGTCATTCTAAAGCAGAAGAACGGGCGCTACATCAAAATCAAGCCCTGGATCATCATCGGCGCCGACGGCCCCCGTTCCACTGTGGGGCGCTGGGTCGGCGCGGTCAACAACCATCTGTTGCCCGGGGTGCAAGTGACCATGGAATTAGCCCGGCCAATGCAACACACCGAAGTCTATTTTCATCCAGATATATATGCCGGGTACGGATGGCTTTTTCCCAAGGGCCAATTAGCCAATGTCGGTTTGGGGTTGAAGCGCAACGGCCGGTCTGCGGAGCGCATCCGGTCGACCCTGAATGCATTTGCCCGGCAGTTGAAAACCCATGGAAAGATTAAAGGTGATCCCGTGGCCTATGCAGCCGGGTGGATTCCTGCGGAGCCGGTCCGAAAGGCCGTTTACCACCGCATTGCCCTGGTGGGCGATGCAGCCGGACATACCCATCCCATCACCGGAGCAGGCATCTTCGCAGCCGTGGTCGGCGGGCGTATGGCCGGAAAGTGGGCCGGGCGGGCAGTGAAAGAAAAAGATGCCGCTTTATTGGCGCGCTACGATGACGAATGGCGGGATCTAATGGGAGACACCCACCACCGCGCTTACCAACGGCGCATTCACATGGAACACCAATGGAGCGACTTCAGCGCGACGGTACAAAGATGCTGGGTCGCCTACAGAGAGTATTATGGATGATATTCACCAACGCTTAAACACCGCCCGCAAGCTTTCATGGCAGCACCTGGGCAAAAGCATCACCTTTTTTTTGCCGGGCATGTTTCGATTGGATGGCCACACCGGCCGCTATCCAGCCGTTTCCATAACCGGTGCGGCATGTGCACTGAAGTGCGACCACTGCCAGGGTAAGATTCTATCTGCAATGGTGGATGTCTCCGCACCGGAACGCCTGGTTGCCAAATGCCAGGAATTGGATCGACAGGGGCATTTGGGCGTTTTGATCAGTGGCGGATGCGGTCCGGACGGTCTCATGCCCTGGGATGCGTTTTTCCCGGCCATCGAAATCATCAAGCGCACAACCAGCCTGTTCGTTTCGGTGCACTCCGGGTTGGTGGACAGGGAAACGGCGCGACAGATGAAGCTGGCCGGTGTGGACCAGGCCCTGATCGATGTGATCGGTGACGATCTCACTTTTAAGGCCGTCTATCACGTTCCCTTTGGCGTTGAGCGCATCGTCTCGGCCATGGAGGCGCTTGAAGCCGTCCACATCCCCATGGTGCCGCATATTGTGTGCGGTATCGGCTACGGTCATATACGTGGTGAGTACAAGGCCGTGGAGATGGTGTCCCGGTTTGACATTGCCCAGTTGGTGATTGTTGCCTTGATGCGGATTCCCGGGACTCCTGCGGCCCGTGCTGTTCCGCCCCAGCCCGAACAGGTGGCCGATATCATCGCCGAGGCACGCATTCAGATGCCCCGGACCCCCATCAGTCTCGGATGTGCCCGACAGCGGGGGAACAGCCGATTGGAGGAATTGGCCATCGATGCCGGTATCAATCGCATGGCGCTGCCTTCGGAAGAAGCCTTGGCCAGGGCCCAAGGGTACGGGTTGGATATCCGGTTTCAGCCGACATGCTGTTCGGTGCCCACGCATGAAACAACCGAAAGCTGGTATTAAAATCAATCGCCCTTTACTCAAAAAACCGGCTCTCGCCGGAGTGCGGTGGCTTTAAGCGATCGTTGATCCGTTCGCCATTGTATTAAATGAATAGACCCAAAGGAGATTGCGGGTATGGAAAGCAGGTCGAAGGAGAATCAAGAGAGCCCCGAATATTTGCGAATGAGCCTGGCAGCGGCCATGACGTTGGGATTCAAACCCGGTATTTTTTATCGAAACGCCAAACTGCATTGCATCAATTTGCTGCTGAATTACGGCAATGGTTGTGCGGCCCGGTGCGCCTACTGCGGACTTTCCAACAAGCGTCGGGGTGCGTACAGCGACAAAAGCTTCATTCGGGTAACCTGGCCCACTTACGCCCTGGACGACATCGTTGAGCGCATCTCCCGGCGCCGGGATCGGATCAAGCGCATCTGCATCTCCATGATCACCAATAAACGCGCCATCGCCGATACCCGTGATATTTGTGCCCGGCTGCGCGCCAGTTTCGACATTCCGGTATCATTGCTGATCTGTCCAACCCTCGTTTCAAGAAAAGATCTGGTCTCGTATAGAGAGGCAGGCGCTGACAAAGTAGGCGTAGCCTTGGATTTGGCGACACCGGCATTGTTTGACAAGTATCGCGGCAAAGGTGTGGGCGGACCGCATACCTGGGATCGCTATATGAATTGTTTGCGTACAGCCATCGATATTTTTGGCCACCGCAATGCCGGTTCCCATTTTGTGACCGGCATGGGGGAGACGGAACGCGAGATGGTGGACATCATCCAACAGGTCCAGAACATGGGCGGGTGGACCCATCTGTTTTCCTATTTTCCCGAAGCCGGCTCCCAGATGAAGGATCATCCCATGCCGGCCATGGGCCATTACCGCCGCATTCAACTGGCCCGCTACCTGGTCGATGAAAACATCTCCCACGCCCGGCAATTTACCTATGATGAAAAGGGGCGTATCGTGGACTTCGGCATCCGCCCTCAGCGACTGATGGCCGTCATCAATAGCGGCGAACCATTTCGCACCAGCGGCTGCGAAGGTTATGACGGCGAGGTGGCCTGTAACCGTCCCTATGCCAACTCGCGGCCGGGTCCGGATATCCGTAATTTCCCCTTTCCGCCCGATGCCCAGGACATCGAGCGTATCAAACGGCAGATGGGGTTTTTGGAAATACCTGATGAGATGGAAAAGGCGTCGTCATCGCCTTGTTCAGCTCAGTTGGCACAGGTTTCGCAAGGGATATAAGCGTATACAATCGAGGCCTCACACATTGCAGCGACGTCGCAAACAGGCCGTTGCCCGGGATTTGCCGGCGATGACATCTCTGCAAGTCGTTTGAGTGGACGCGCTACGGCGTTTGCGTCAAAAAAACCAATGAATACAAAGTGTTGAATGCCTGTTGGCAGGCGGTCGAATCTGCTCCGTTGGTTTTGTGCGTACAATCAAATTGGTAATACCATTTGACCTGATCTGTGTGAACTTGAAAGTGAAACATTCAACCCAAGAAGGAGGCAATTACATGAGAAGAAGTACGCTGACGAAAGTTTTTATCGCACTGTTTGCAGTGATGTTTGTCCTCATCGCAACACCGGCCATGGCTGCTAAAGAGAAACCGGTGCTTTTGAAGGTGCCTGTAACTTTCTCCACTGCCCTGCCCGGACTTGGCGATGGTATCCTTTACATTTCCAACAATATTGAAGCTCTCAGTGGCGGCAGTGTTAGGATGAAAGTTTATGAACCCAAAAAACTGGTCGCTCCGTTTGAGATCCTGGACTCTGTATCAAAAGGAAAGATCAATGCCGGCTATTCGGTGGCTGGCTATTGGGCCGGAAAGATTCCCGCATCGCCGTTGTTTTCCGCCGTGCCTTTTGGACCGGAAGCCGGTGAATACCTGGCTTGGTTTTACTATGGCAACGGGATGAAACTTTACCAGGAGATGTATGACCAGGCGGGCTTCAATGTGAAAGTATTGCTGGCTGCCATCATCGCCCCGGAGACCTCCGGCTGGTTCCAAAAGCCGATCACCGACAAAGCCCAGCTCGACGGTATGCGCATGCGCTTTTTCGGTCTCGGCGGCGCGGCCATGCAAAAGCTCGGGGTTCAAACCAGCTTGCTGCCCGGTGGCGAGATCTTTCCGGCCTTGGAAAAGAACGCCATCGATGCCACCGAATTTTCCATGCCGGCCATCGACCAGCGTCTGGGTTTCTATAAGGTCGTGAAGTACAACTATTTCCCGGGTTGGCATCAGCAGGCCACTACCTGTGAGCTGCTGATCAACAAGGATGTCTGGAACAAGATGAGCGATCATCAGAAGAAATGCCTGGAAGTGGCTGCCAAGGCGTCAGTGGCTGACAGCTTTGCCCACACCGAGGCCATTCAGGGTAAAGTTATTCGTGAAAACGAATCCAAACGCGGCGTTAAAAACATGTACTGGTCGAAAGAGATGCTCAATACCTTTAAGGCGGCATGGGAAGAGGTTGCCAAGGAACAAGCAGCCAAAGATGTCTTTTTCAAAAAGGTTTGGGATGATTTTTCCGCTTTCCATAAGGATTATGCCTATTGGGCATCGCTCGGTTTTTTACCGCGTCCCGAACCACCTAAATAATCAAAATACAATAAGTATAAGTATCCATTCGTGATGCGATTCACATCCCCCCTCTCTCCCGAGGGGAGAGGGGGCCGGGAGTAAGGAAGGAATATCATGCATCAAGAGACAACAACGGCGCCTAAGTTTTGCACGGTGATGGACGATATCATCTTGCGGATCGGGAAGGCTTTTTCGTGGTTCAACGCCATTTTGGTCATAGTGATTATTGTTCAGGTGTTTCTGCGCTATGTGATTGGCATGGGTTTGGTGGTTCTGGAAGAGTTGCAATGGCATCTTTACGCCGTTGGGATCATGATGGGACTTTCCTATTGCATCGTCAAGGATTCCCACATTCGTTTGGACCTTTTACACGACAAGTTCAGTCAGAGAAACAAGGAACGGGTTGAATTTTTAGGACATCTCCTGCTCCTCATTCCGATCATTACTATCATTCTCATCCATTCGTGGGATTTTGTTATAGAATCATGGGTGATCGGAGAAAGATCAGACTCTCCCATCGGACTTCCGGCCCGTTATATTGTTAAATCCTTCCTTTTGTCAGGGTTCGGCCTTCTGGCACTGGCCGTAATATCTAGAATGGTCAGGAGTGTCGCCTACTTACTAAGCAAAAACAAACCGGAGAAACACAGCGATGCTGATTAATGATTATCTCGTTATAGCAATGTTCCTGACATTCATTATCCTGCTGTTTACAGGGTATCCTATTCCCTTTGTCCTGGCTGGCGTGGCGGCAATTTTCACCCTGGTGGGCTATCTGGCTGACCTTTATCTGGGCGCTTTTACCGGGCTGGATTTCATGTATGTGGGGATGGTGGTCAACCGGATCTACAAGTTAATGGACAACTGGGTGTTGGTTGCGGTGCCCATGTTTATTTTCATGGGACTGATGCTGGACCGCTCGGGTGTCGCCGAAAAGATGATGAGCCGCATGCAGGCCCTTTTCGGACCCGTGCGTGGCGGATTGGCCGTGGCCGTAACCGTTATCGGTATCGTCCTGGCCGCCTCCACCGGCATCATCGGTGCATCCGTCGTGCTGCTCGGCCTGCTTTCCATTCCGGCCATGCTCAACCAGGGCTACTCCAAGTCCCTGGCCACAGGAACCGTTTGCGGTGCCGGCACCCTGGGCATCCTGATTCCGCCCAGTATCATGCTGGTGATCATGGCGGATCAATTGGGACTTTCGGTGGGCGACCTGTTTATGGGGGCCGTGATTCCCGGCGTCATCCTGGGAACGCTTTACCTGGTTTACATTATCACTTTTTGTGCCCTTAAATCCGATGCAGCACCTCTGGATCCCAACAGACCTCCCCTTCGATTTAAAATGATTTGGGATGTGTTCCTGACGATTTTACCTACGGCAGCCCTGATTTTTGCGGTTTTGGGCTCCATTTTCATGGGTATCACCACTCCCACCGAGGCCAGTGGGGTTGGGGCTTTGGGTGCCACTATTCTGGCGGTCATAAACAAACGCTTCAACTGGAAGGTCCTCAAGGAAGTTACCTATGCCGCATTCAATACCACCGGCTATATTTTTGGCATCTTTATCGGCGCCACCTGTTTTGCCCTGGTGCTGCGCGGTCTTGGTGGCGATGAGTTGATCGAACGGGCGCTCACAGGGCTTCCACTGGGGCCCTACGGCGTGATGAGTGTTATTTTAGGTTCGGTTTTCCTGCTGGGATTTTTTCTGGACTGGATCGAAATCACATTGATTATCCTGCCCCTGCTAGCGCCGGTGGTCAACAGTCTTGGCATTGATATCAACGGCTACGGGGTTATTGATAACCCGGCCCTGATCTGGTTCTGTATACTGGTGGCGGTGAGCCTGCAGACGTCGTTTCTGACACCCCCTGTGGGATTTGCCATCTTCTATTTAAAGGGCGTGGCCCCCAAAGAGGTGGTTCTGCTGGATATTTACAAAGGGGTTGTTCCCTTTATCATCCTGCAGCTGATCGGCCTGCTTATTGTGGCCCTTTTTCCGCAATTGGTGATTTGGCTGCCAGGGATAGCTTACAGATAGCTTACAAGTAGAACCGCCCATAGCAACTCATAATGGAAATACGCGCACTCCCCCGTCTATCACCATTGTAGCGGGTAGGGTGAAGAACTGTATAAACTTCAATTAACCCAAGGGTCTCCTCAATACGATAATCTCCTCTCCTTGGGTATCCAGGGGCGGTCTCCGGATCGCCCTTTCCCTTTCTGCCCCTGCTTTAGAAGTGGTTTCAAAACCTTCAATCGATCCCCATCCGCCATTTGACATTTGGATTTTTTCATTTGCTATTTGGGTGGGAATCGTCTGAATTTTCGGATTATTCTGAAAATTCAGACGAGTCCGAAAATTCAGACAAATCCAAGAGAATGGGCCGCTTCACCGGTTCGACGGACGGGTGTGGCTGCACGTGATTGGCACGCGGATGGGTATAAAAAATGTCTGAAAAATAGGACAAACCGGAGCGTTTTATTGCTTCCCGGCCGCCGGCGATATCCATTTTAATGCGTCGGCCATAAAGGTATATTGGTATTACCAATAGCGTGGATTGGCGGGTTCAGGGCGACGCTTTGAATACAACGCCGTGGCGCTTGAGCAGGGCGTAGAAATGGGAACGGGACAGCTTTGATAAATTGAGAATGGTGTTCACATCGCCGCCGCTTTGTTCGATCAAATGCTCGAGATAGACTTTCTCCATCTGCATTTTGAAATCTTTGATGGAAGGCAGGGGGGTGCCGAACAGCTCGGCCTTCGGACCGCTTTTGGCCATTTGTTCCGGGACCGGCGCAACCGTCTTCTCTTTTGTACCCGGGGGACTACCGAGCATGTTGCGGGTCACCTTGATGCGGATATCCGAAGGCAGGTGCATGGCAAAGAGAGTGGAATCGTCGCCGGCGGCCACAAAGGCCTGCTCCAGTGAATGGAACAGCTCGCGTATGTTGCCCGGCCATCGATACGCTTCCACGGTTTGCATGAAGTCGGCGTCGATGCCTTTGCTGTTGATTTGCGCCTTTTCGCTCAGATAATGGATATAGTACATGGTGAGCGCTCTGATATCCTCTTTGCGACGGCGCAGCGGGGGCAGGGCCAGATGGATGGACTTGAGACGGTAATAGAGGTCCTCTCGGAAACGTCCGGCTTCCACCATTTTGGGAAGATCGCGGTTCGTTGCGGCAATCAGCCTGAAATCACTTGAAATTTCCAGGCGGGCGCCCACCGGCCGGAATTTTCTTTCCTGGAGCACGCGCAAGAACACCTTCTGGGCGTTGGGGTTGAGTTCACCCACTTCATCCAGAAACAGGGTCCCGCCGTCGGCCTGTTGGACCAACCCGTTGCGATCCTGGGCAGCGCTGGTAAACGATCCCTTTTTATGTCCGAACAGAATGCTCTCCATGAGGTGTTCCGGCAGTGCGGCGCAGTCCACCACTACGAACAGGCTCTTTTGCCGTTCGCTGTTGCCGTGGATGGTGCGTGCAAAAAGCTCCTTGCCGGTGCCGGTTTCACCGGTGATCAGGACGCTGAAAGCGCTTTTGGCCGCCATGGCCACAATGTCGAGGCACTTGCGCATGGCCTGACTCTTTCCAATGACACCCTCGGCGTTAAGCGCCACGGGTCCGCTTTTGGTCTGTTTTTCCGCCCGGTACGCCATGGCTCGTTTCAGCGTCAAGCGCGTCTGTTTGACGGGCGACGGTTTGACCAGATAATCCCATACGCCGCCCTGGATGGCCAGTTCGGCGCCGTCCGGATCGCCCTTGCCGGTGAGGATAATCACCTCCGGCTGGGAGGGTGCCTCCTTGATTTGCGGCAGGGCCGCCAATCCATTTCCGTCGGGCAGGCGCACATCCAGAAAGACCACATCCACGTTATGAGCCGCCAGTTTTTCCAGGCCTTCGCCAAGGCTGCAGGCTGTCAGACATGCCAGGTCCATGCGGGTGACCAAGCTCTCCATGGTGGTGCAAATTTCCGGATCGTCGTCGATGATCAGAATGGTCGCCATGTGCATCCAATTCCTATGATTTTCAGTCGCAGTGCAGACTCTGGTCTGGGTCCAAAGGGCTCCCGGCATTCGATGATGCAGTCGAGGTGCGCCACCTCGGCGTTTTAAATTATCATCGCCCGGGAATACAGATACTATAATCATTAAGCCGTCTAATTCATAGCAACTTCTCCATAATCCAACACTTCCCGAATCGCCCTGGAAATGCTCATCTTGTTGTAAGGCTTGCGAAGGAGCATTTTAATATTATCTGAATTTGCCTGCATATTTTCCGGCGGTTTACGGCCGGTGACGATAATAACGGGAATGCCGGGATGGGTTTTAGCGACCTTTTCGGCCAGCTGCAGTCCGGTCATTTCCGGCATATCATAGTCGGAAATAATCAGGTCGAAGGGGGTGTCCTCATCATTGAAGTAGCTGCAGGCTTCGATGCCGTTGGGGCACGCCAGGACGTTATAGCCCAGCTGGCCCAGCACTCTTGGAATCAGTACAAGCTGATCTTCATCGTCTTCCACAAACAGTATGGTCTCGTCACCCCGGAACACCGTTAGGTCCTCATGGCTGGCGTGAAGAGAGGAGGCCGCCATCAGCGGCAGTAGAATTTCGAATTTGGCGTATTCATCGGGAACACTCTCAACCTGTATGGCGCCGTTGTGGCCTTTGACGATACCGTGCACCACGGCCAGGCCCAGGCCGGTGCCTTCACCCTGTCGCTTGGTGGTAAAGAAAGGGTCGAAAATTTTGTCCTGGATGTCCCGGGTGATGCCGGGACCGTTGTCGGCGATCACCAGTCGCAAATAGCGTCCGGGCTGAATGTCGAGGACGTTGGCCAGGTGATCGGCGATTTTCCTTTGGGACAAATGGATGGAGATGGTGCCGCCGCTCCCCTCCAACGCCTGAAAGGAGTTGGTGCACAAATTCATCACCACCTGATGGATCTGTGTGGGATCGGCCTGGCAGACGGCTGTCTGCGTGGATATGTGGGTCTTGATTTTGATGTTGCTCGGCAATGAGGCCTCGATGAGATTGACGGCCTCTTCAACAACTTCGGAGACCTGTGTCGGCTTGAAGCCGGCTTTGTCCGCGCGGCTGAGGGTGAGGATCTGTTTGACCAAACGGCTTCCGCGTCGCGCGGCCTTGAGGCTGCGGTGCAGGTCTTTGGATGCCATGGTGTTTTCGGAAACATCTTCGATGGCCAGCTCGGTGGAGTTGATGATGGAGGTCAGTATGTTGTTGAAGTCGTGGGCGATGCCGCCGGCAAGGGTGCCGATAGCCTCCATTTTGGTGGTTTCGATCAATTTGTTCTGCAGCAGGACATTCTGGGTGATGTCCTCCGTCGTGCTCAGGACGCCCATCACCTCTCCGGCCTGGTCGTGCAACGGCACACGGTTGACCTTCAGCCAGACCTTTTCGTCCCCGCTGCGCTGAATGGTCCAGCGCAGGTGGTAGGCGCCTTTATCCCTATCGATCACATCCCGGTCGGTCTGCATGCTCAGCTCGGCCACCGCCTTGTCCGTCATGAGCTCCCGATCTGTTTTGCCCACCACCATGTCCAGATTTTTAATCCCGTGAAAATTGCCGAAACTGCGGTTGACGCCCAGGTATTTCAACCCTTTGTCTTTCCAGTGGACGTGCTGGGGGATGTTGTCCAGAACGGATTGGAGCATCTGCCGGGATTGGCGCAGTTCCTTTTCGGTGGTTTTGCGGTTGGTGATGTCGTGAATGGCCCCCACGATGCCGGCGATTTCGTTTTTGGTGTTGGTATAGCTGGCTTTGTGCAGGATCACGTCCCGTGCTCCCCGGCCGTCGCGTTCGATGCGCTTTTCGTAGGATTCGATGCCGGTCCGGGAGAGCAGTTCATCGTCCATCCGGTCCACCAATTGGCCCAGGCCGTTTTCGCTGTGCGCCAAAGCGCCGGTGCCGGCGATGGTTTCGCGATCCATGTCGAACCACTTTTCAAATGCCCGGTTGAAGCCTGTAAATTTTCCGGATTCATTGCGGAAATAGAGCGGAATGGGGATGGTGTTCATCAGCTGGCGCACGAAGGCCAGCTGATCCTTGAGCTTGCTTTCGGCGGCCTTGCGTTGGGAGACATTGAACATGAGAAAGACCAGCGTAACCCCAGCCAGGATGGCGCCCAGGACCAGAAACCAGAACACCTGCCGGTCCACTTCAAAAAAATAGGCCGTGCGGTTGATGATTTTGCTGCCCGGGGGCAGGTCGTCGCTGTCGATCTTGAACTTCTTCATGATATTGTTGTCGAAGAGGAAATACTCGTCATTGGGTTTGACAATGGGTATCTCCATGGGATCTTTGCCTTCGAGCACGCTGACGGCCATGCGGGCGGCGGCCTTACCGTGCTCCAGACCGTCGATCATTTTGCCGCCCACCACTCCCGATCCCACCATAAACTTCCAGTTGCTGTAGAGGGGCGCGTTGGTGCTGCGCCACAGGGTGTTGACGATTTCGTTGGCCGTGTAGCGCCCTTTCTGATCGTCCATGTAAAAGGGAATGACATAGAACACCGAGTCGTCGGCCATGGCTTTGGCATCCCGGGTGAGCTGGTCAAGGCTGACCGCCTTGAGAAACTCATATTGCGGAGTAACCGTCATCTTGTTGAAAGCCTGCTGGATTTGGCTCTTAATGGCCCTGGCCGTGGTGGAGTTGTCTTCGATGACCACGAAGCGCTTGCGTTCGGGATGAAATTTTTGGGCCAGCTCCAGGTTCTCCCGGATATTGAAAGACTCCACAACGCCGGTGATGTGGCTGTAGCCTTGAATGGATTGGGGGGAAAAATCGTTGACGCCGCAGAAAATGGTGGGAACCCCCGGGAAAAGTTCGTTCTGAAACTGCCGATAAAAATCAAATCCGTTGTTGTCCGAGACGATGATCACATCGAATTTTACCTTGCGGTACTTGTGGGCGTAGATGGCGAACAAGTGCATCTTGACGTTTTGGTCGTAGCGGATTTTGGTGTCCATATATTCGATGTGCAGATCGACATGCAAGCCGCTTTCATTGATGACCGCTTTGATGCCGTCCAGGATGGTATCCGACCATTGGTAGCCGTTTTCATAGGAGTTGAGATACAGCATGTTGATTTTCTTTGCGTGGCTGACGGTTGCCGCCGCCATCAGCAACGCAAGGGCTGCGATGGTGATGTTTGAGGCTTTTTTGATTCTCATGGCCTGTCCGTTTGAGGGTGGTTTAACCCAAAAAGTATAAATATACAGATCCGTTCCAAAGTCCGTCGGCAGGCGCTTGACTCGGGAAAGGGTTAGCGCCGATCTCAATTACCGGCCGGGGTCCCGGGATGCCTTGGGACGGTTTTTCTCCTGCCCATATATCATATAACTGATGGATATTGTATTGCAATAAGCAAGCCATTTCATTTGCCCAACCGCCATTTGTATTCGAAGCTGCGGAACACAGCGGGATTTCCATGCTTGAAAAATCAGATAATGGTGGCTAACCTGTAGATGGGGCAATCATCGGCAACTCACGGATCAAAAAAGGATCGGACCTGAAACCCTGGCCTGAAACCCTGCATGGATACCTGGATAAGTACCTAAGGGATCTGAAATCCATATTCTATATAACAGGTCCCAATGGTATGACACGGGCATCACCCCGAGTTGGAAGGAACCATCGTGACCAGGCATGTAAATGCCGGCTTTTACCGGCAGTTTATCGAGAACGTTCAGCGAAGCGTTCCGCGACCCAGAATTGTCACCGATCCGCTGCGTACCCTGGCTTATGGGACCGATGCGAGCTTCTATCGCCTGATTCCCAAAGTGGTCGTAAAAGCTGAAAACGAATCCGAGGTGAGGGCGCTGCTGCAGTGCGCCAACAGATTGCGGCTGCCTGTAACCTTCAGGGCTGCAGGCACCAGCCTTTCGGGGCAGGCCGTGACCGACGCCATCCTGCTCACCGCGGTCAACGGCTGGAACGACCATTCCATCCTGGACAACGGCGCCAGAATACGTCTGCAACCGGGGATCATCGGTGGGCAGGCCAACCAATATCTGGCACCTTACGGCATGAAAATCGGTCCGGATCCGGCTTCCATCAATTCGGCCATGATCGGCGGTATTGCCGCCAACAACGCCAGCGGCATGTGTTGCGGAACCGCCCAGAACAGCTACCAAACCGTGGACAGCATGCGCATCATTTTCGCCGATGGGGCTTTGTTGGACACATCGGACCCGGCCAGCCGGCAGGCCTTCGTCGCCGGGCACAACGAGATGCTGGAGCAGATTGCCGCTTTGGCCGCCAAGGTTCGCAGCAACCAGGCTTTGACGGAGCGCATTCGCCAAAAATTCAAAATTAAAAATACAACGGGATACAGCCTCAATGCCCTGGTGGACTATGACGATCCTTTTGACATCATCACCCATCTGATGATCGGCTCCGAGGGCACATTGGGATTCATATCCGAAATTGTCTACCGAACGGTGGTGGAACATCCCCACAAGGCCTCGGCATTAATGATTTTCGCCGGCATTGAAGAGGCCTGCCGAACGGTTTTCTCGCTAAAGCGGACACCGGTCCAGGCGGTGGAACTCATGGATCGGGCCGCCCTTCGTTCCGTGGAGAACAAGAAGGGATTGCCCGAATACTTAAAGGAATTGCCCGAAGAAGCCACCGCGCTGCTGGTGGAGACCCGGGCTGCGGACGAAGACGAACTGCAACGCAATGTGGCGGCCGTGGTGCAGACCCTGGATGGTGTGCCTTTGACGCCAACGGCCGAAATGCACGCCTTCAGCGAACGTTCCAGTTTCACGCCGGTGAAATGCGCCGCCACCCTGCTGCCGGTTCAGTTCACCGATGTGGTGCAAGAGTACTCCCAACTGTGGAACATCCGTAAAGGCCTCTTTCCGGCAGTGGGGGCTGTCCGGCGAGTGGGCACCACCGTGATCATCGAAGATGTCGCCTTTCCCTTTGAGCATTTGGCATCGGCCACCCTGGAGCTGCAGCAGCTGTTTGCAAAATATCACTACCATGAAGCCATCATTTTCGGTCATGCTCTGGAAGGCAACCTGCATTTTGTCTTTACCCAGGATTTCGGCGAAACGGCCGAAGTGGAACGATACCGGCTTTTCATGGATGACGTCTGCCACATGGTGGTGGATCGCTACGACGGTTCGCTCAAGGCCGAACACGGCACCGGCCGAAATATGGCCCCGTATGTGGAGATGGAGTGGGGCGCCGAAGCCTATGAGCTGATGAAAGTGGTGAAGCGGATCTTCGACCCCCTTAACCTGCTCAATCCCGGCGTCATTCTCTCCGAAGACCGCAAGTCCCATATCCGCCATCTCAAGTCCCTGCCGCCGGCCGACGCCATTTTGGACAAGTGTATCGAATGCGGGTTTTGCGAACCGATCTGTCCGTCCAAAAATTTGAGTCTGACACCGCGTCAGCGCATTGTGGTGCAGCGTGAAATCGCCCGTTTGAAAGCTACCTGTGAAAACCCGGACCGCTTGGCTGCTTTGGAAGCGCATTACCGCTACCTGGGCGAACAGACCTGTGCGGCGGACGGACTGTGCGCCACCAGTTGTCCGGTGGAGATCAACACCGGCGACCACACCAAACAATTGCGAGGTGTTTTGGCGCAGGCGCCGTACCGTCAAAAAATGGCGGACTGGGCGGCCGGTCACTATCACCTGATTTCCGCCTTCGTGCGCACCGGGCTGAAAATGGCCAATGGCGTCCACCAAGTGCTGGGGACCCGAAGCATGCAGCAGCTTGCCGATACCGCACGCAAGCTCTCCGGAGACCGTCTTCCGGCGTGGAATCCCTACATGCCCAACGTCATCAGTTCCCCCCGGTTCGGACCTGCACATGCCCACCGGCGGCAAAAGGTGGTTTATTTTCCGTCATGCATCAACATGGCCATGGGGCCGGCCATGGGGGACCCGGATCAGACACCGCTCCACCAGGTCATCGGGCGTGTTCTGGAGAGAGCCGGGTTTGGCGTGATCTTCCCTCCACGACACAACGTGTTTTGTTGCGGGACACCTTTTGAAAGCAAGGGCTATGTGCGTCAGGCCGATCAAATGGCCAAGGATCTGGAAAACATCCTGATGGCCGCATCGGAAAACGGCCGCTACCCGGTGTTGTGCGATACCGGTCCGTGCGTCCTGCGCATGCGCCAGGTCATGGATACGAAACTGAAAATTTTCGAACCAATAGCGTTCATCCGGGACTACCTGCTGGATAATCTGGACATCGCGCCTGCCCCGGAGACAGTGGCCGTGCACATCACCTGCAGCAGCCGTAAAATGGGATTGGAGCCTGCTTTTCGCGAGGTGGCCGGCGCCCTGGCTTCGCAGGCGATTTTTCCGGAGGAGATATCCTGCTGTGGCTGGGCCGGCGATCGTGGCTTTAATTTCCCGGAACTGACAGCATCGGCGCTGGCTCCATTAAAAGCCTCTCTGCAGGGAGGCTGCACTGCAGGATATTCCAACAGCCGTACCTGTGAGATTGGTCTATCCAAACACAGCGGCATTTATTATAAATCCATCTTTTACCTGTTGGATCGTTGCAGCCGGTTGGGGCGGTGATCGGTGGTCGGTGATCGGTGGTCGGTGATCGGTGGTCGGTGATCGGTAGTCGGTGATTGGTGATCGGGGCTGACAGCTCATTATTATCCCTCGTTTTTTTCACACCACCTATTTTTTACAGAATACCGAACACCGAATACCGAATACCGAACACCGATTTTATCGTGACCGTGTTAGGCGTGGACAAGGTGGCGTCCCGGCTCCACGGCAGGGCCGTTTACCATCCATCGTGTCATATGACCCGGCGGCTGGGCGTCAAGACACCGCCGTTGACGCTGTTGTCCAATGTAACCGGACTGAACCTGGTCCCATTTAAAGGCCAGGACAAGTGTTGCGGCTTTGGCGGCACATTTTCCGTGAAGATGGCGGATTTAAGCGGCGCCATGGTCGCCGAAAAAGTGGAGAATATGCTTGCCAGCGGTGCCCGATACCTCATCGGCAGTGATGCCGGCTGCCTCATGAACATTGGAGGGCGCTTGCAAAAAATGGCGCACAGGATGGAAGTACTTCATATTGCCGAAGTGTTGATGCGCCAATGACGAGTGTTGTGTTCCGGAAGTAACATGTAGAATTGGTATGGCTGCAAGCTGGCCGATGCGGCAGCGTTGCATTCAAATTCCAATGTCAAAGCCCAAATGTCAAATTAAGGTATTCTGCCGAAATCGTGATCGCATTCAACAGGTTCTAAAGGAGCGAAAAGGCTATGGCGGTGACAACAATCCTGAAAATATGACCCGGTTCGTTCGCAAACTGATCCGCAAGGATTTTCTTGAAGCCCAAGTATCCGTCACCGGCTGCAACTTCGGCATCGCGGACACCGGCACCTGCACGCTTGTCACCAACGAAGGCAACGGCCGTTTTGTGACCACGGTCCCCAAAATACAAATCGTCATGATGGGCATGGAACGGCTGGTTCCCTCGTTTAAAGAACTTGATATCATGTTGAGCATGCTGGCAAGAAGCGCAGTGGGGGCCAAGCTGACCTCGTACACCACGCTGTTTACAGGCCCCCGGGGCAGGCAGGACAAAGATGGCCCGGATGAACTCCACATCATCATTGTCGATAACGGACGCTCCAAGGTCCTGGCATCTCCTTTCCGGGAAGTACTCAAATGCATCCGGTGCGGTACCTGTATGCTGGAGTGCCCCGCATACCGCCATGTGTGCGGCCACGGCTATGGGGCCCTCTATCCAGGACCTCTGGGCGCCGCGCTGGTTCCCATATTGGCCGGATACGAAACTTTCAAGGATGTGACCAAGCTATGTTCGCTTTGCGGCGCATGTGACGAAGTATGCCCGGTGAAGATACCCCTATATGATTTGATATTTGAACATCGGCGTGTGATTGCCGATGTTCAAAAACTCGGGGGACCAGGCGATGATCTGATCATGGCCCTCTATTCCTATGTGATCGGCAACAGCACCCTCTATGATTTGGTGACACGAATGGCGCCGTTGGCCAATATTGCCCCTGAAATTGGGCCCTTGGGACAGTGGTGCAAAGACCGGCAAAGACCCCGTATGGCCCACCGGCGATTTCGGGATTGGTATCAAAAGAACAGGGGAGGGGATCAATCATGAACACCCATCGAACCCGCTTTGTACAGAATATTTCCCGGTGCCTTGGAAGAGAAGCGCCGTCGGGTGAAGCCACACTCCTTGAATTACCCAACCAGGTCCAAAATGAATACATGAAAGGGGCCTCTACCGAACAGCTCAAATCGGTTTTCATCACCAACGCCCTGGCCGCGGGAACCGCCGTCCATGAATGTACCGTTGAATCGCTGAACGCTGCCATCTTAGCCGCCATATCGCAATTGGCCGAAGGAACGATTTTGCTTTCCGACGATCCCATGTGGGAAGAACATCAAACTGTGGGTGCGCTGGAAAAGGTGCATGGCCGAATCCACACTTGGGACTTGCAGCGCAGTCGTGAGCACAACATCGCCGTCGCCGAGTCGGCCGCCGTCGGCATTGTTGTGGCTCAACTGGCCCTGGCGGAAACAGGCACGGTGATGGTTTATAGCCACGCCGGATGCGGTCGCTCCGTCACCTTGTTGCCTTACACCACCGTATTCATTATCCCGGAAGAAAACATCGTTCCGCATCTCACCCAAAGCATGGATCATCTACAGCAGAAATCAAAATCGGCTTTGCCGTCTTCGATCAATTTTATCTCCGGCGCCAGTTCGACTTCGGACATCGAACTTGTTCGTGTACAGGGAGTCCACGGCCCGGTGAAAATTGCCTTTGTCATCCTTCGTTCGTTTGCCTGAAACCTAAAATGTGCCGGGCGAATAAGATGCCTTCCGATTCGCCTTTATGTCGGTTATCGGTCCGCAAATTTATCGGACCCTGTTGTTTTGAATAAATGATGCATCGCAACATTTTGTCTATTGACAAAGCTGAATTTATCTGTATTGTTGATAGGTAAAACATTTATAACCGTATATCGCAATGCAACAAATATTCATGTGTTTAAGGAGGAAAATGATGGAAGCCAACCAAATCACCAAACAAATGATTGATTTCAATCAAACCACATTCAACAATGCCTTCGATGCAATGGTACTGCTTCAGGATCAGTTTGAAAAAGTAACCAATACGGCATTGGATCAAATCCCCGGTTTGCCGGCTGAAGGGCGCAAGGCCATTGAGAAGTGGGCAGAGGCCTTTAAAGAGGGCCGCAAAAACTTCAAGGCGCAAATAGACAACGGTTTCGAACAAGCCGAGAAGCTCTTCATTATCTAAAAATGAATCGCATAGAGGGTGCTGCCCATTTTCGTCCGTAAAGGTTCGCGCAAAAATAAATTTACATTTTTAGGTGTTGAGGTGCCTGGCTGGCAAGGCGCCGAAGCGCAGGAATATCGAGATATTTCTGGGATTTGGCAACACCGCCAGGCAGGATGCATCGGCGCATAAAAATGTGAAGTTATTTTTGCGCGAGCCCTAAGTGTTCTTCAGGGAGCTTTCAGTTCTTATTTACGCGCGAATATGGACGGTACCCCTTTGTCGGCCTATTCGACTATCATCACCTTTACTGCGTAAAGCCCCTTTTACCCCTGTTCTACGTCATAAGTGCGATAAACAACTCATAATCATATATACTTCTTGCTCTGGTGGATTTAAGGCCGCGTGTTCAGCCCAATGTTGGCCAGTGTTTTTTAACGCACCTGTTTTAAATGGTTTGAAAGGCCATCGATCCATTCACGTGCTTGACTCACAGATCTCTTTCCAAATTCAGGTTGAAAAACAGCAATCGCTTTTCTATGGGGTATGAGTCCCCTGAAAACGATCTGAATTTTTGCTTAACTTGTTGAAAAATAACCAAAGGTGGGCATTGACTTACAATGGCCTTTTTGCCATTTTTGCATATTAAATGAGTTAGGCGGCAAACTTTTCTTATCCATTGCGTACATCGCAAAGGCCTTGCATGTCGCCACGCATAACCACAAAATTAAATTGCAAAATAGGCTGGCATTCTATTCCAACATCGAATTCTCAGCTTTAAAAACTTTCAATCGATAAAATTGAAAAGGTAGATTTTATTCTGTTGAAAGTTTTGCGTTCTCAGCCGGTCACACACCTGAGGTCAAATGGCCGTTTATGCCTCCATCCATGGGGAAACTCGACAGTTCAATTTATTTTTCGTCTCAATAGCAAGAGTTCATATCCAATGGATGAAATCATGGGGTCCGCAAAGATTATGATTGTCGAAGACAATACTGAGAAGCTCAGGCTGTTGAAAAGAAAGTTGCAGCAGGTACGCGACAATTTGGAACGGGCGGTAGAGGTGCGCACCGCTGAGCTTGTGATGGAAAATCGTGAACTGAAAATGGAAATAGCGGAACGCCGACGCTCAGAGCAGGCTCTAAGAGAGTCAGAACAAATATATAGGAGCATAGTCGACCATATCGGTATCGGTGTGGCGCTGATAAGCCCCCAAATGGAGATATTGACCCTGAACAATCAGATGAAAAAATGGTTTCCCTATATCGATGTTTCAAAAAGGCCCACCTGCTACAAGGCTTATAATGATCCACCCGGCAAAACGATTTGTAACTATTGTCCGACCCATAAAACATTGCTGGACGGTCAGGTTTATGAAGCTATCACCGAGACCCCGGCGGGTGACAAGATCGTCAATTACAGGCTCATCTCATTGCCGATTACGGACGCAGACGGCAACGTCGTAGCGGCCATAGAGATGGTGGAGGAAATTACAGAAAGGTTAAAATTTAAGCAACGCTTACAGGAGTCGGAAACCAAGTACCGAACCATTTTTGAAACCACTGCCGCCGCCAAATTCATCGTCGAAAAGGATACCACCATATCATTGGTCAACAAGGAGTTCGAAAAGCTAACGGGGTGCTTCAAGAAACAAATAGAAGGCAAAAAAAGCTTACTGGAATTTCTTATCGAAGAGGATAAGGAGAAAGTGTTGGGCTATCACCATTTGCGAAGAATTGACCCGCTCTCTGCACCAAACCACTACGAATGCCGTTTTATTGGCGGTAAGGGGCAAATAAGAGATGGCTATGTAACCGTTGCAATGCTGCCGGGAACATCGAAAAGCGTGGTCTCTTTGTTGGATATTACCGACTGCAAACAAGTGGAAAAAAGCCTGCGTGAATCGGAACAACGCTCGCGCCATCTGTCATCACAGCTTTTGGCTGCCCAGGAAACCGAGCGCCGGCGTATATCGATGGAAATACATGATGAACTGGGGCCAAGCCTTGCCCTGCTGAAAATTCGTTTAAATGCTATAGCCGGCAAGCTGCGGAAAGATCAGGGTAAATTAAAGCGTGAGGTTAGCAATGCCAACGATGTTATCACCCAGCTTATTGAAGATACGCGCCGGCTTTCACGGGATTTGAGCCCGAGCATTATTCAGGATCTCAAAATTAGTGGCACCCTTAAATGGATGTTGCATGACTTTGAAAAACACACCGATATCGACGTCCAACTGGACATGGTGAACATCGATGACCGGTTTGGAATTGACGAGCAATTAATCCTCTATCGGATTTTTCAAGAAGCGCTGAGCAATGTCCGCAAGCATTCGCAAGCACGCCATGTTAATGTGGTTATCCAAAAAATAGATGACTGTGTTGTTATCCAGATAGAAGATGACGGAAATGGTTTCGACCTTGAGGAAACTCTCAATCGGCCTGTGACGGAAAGGGGTATGGGGCTACTGGCTTTGTATGAGCGGGCCCGGATGCTGCGCGGCACACTCGGCCTCTTTTCCCAAAAAAATAAGGGGACATGGATTAACCTGACAATACCGGTCTGCAATTGACTCGAAGGGGTTTCAAAACCTCCCCTCGAACTCAATCTTTGCGTTGGGCGCTCGGTTCCAATCCTCGAAATACTGGCGTATTCCTCCGGTTAGAACCTCGCGTCCGCCTTGATCTCGAGCGAGATTGATGGTTATATAACCGCTTCTGTGGAATTGCCAGGATGGGGTATTTCATTTTTGACATCGTCTGTTTTGATCCTATTTTTTTGGAATAAGAAGCAGTTCATTTGGTTTGAGTTTCGTTTCATCTATTTCATCATCATATCCTCGCACTATTTTTAATGTTTCAAGGGTGTTCCAAGAGGTCACATGGGGCCGGAAAAAGCTCAATAGGATTGAGCAAATACAAAGGTAATAAAGGACAGTTATGCAAACAATCGATCAGGGTGATCTCATCTGGGGAATGCCCCACTTGTTTGTCAGAGCATTCATGGACATTACAACCAAAAAGTCTTACGAGAAGGGGCAAATCATTTTTCGCGAAGGTGAGGAGGCCGCCTTTTTCTATACATTGATTCAAGGCAGCGTTAAGTTGAGCATTGGTGAAACCGGACAGGAAGTCTATATCGTCAATCAGA
>JASFER010000018.1:0-41999 GCA_050124755.1 Desulfobacteraceae bacterium | reverse complement strand
GACCCGAACGGGCGGATCGGTCCATCATTCCTTATCCAGATTCTTAAGTTCGGAAGAGAGGCCCGGTATTGTCCCTCCCGAGGTCTTATGGCTCAACGCCCATACACGAGCTCTCTCGCCGAATATGGGCACTAGGGACGACCATAAATATATAAATAACTCATAGAGGATTGATAGACGGCGGTTTACGAAGATTGCTTTCTTCTTTAACCGCCGTCTTTTTATCAAATAGACATGTTCCTTATTGGGAGCCCCCATCGGGGGCGGAAGGGCGCAACAGCCCAAACGAGGGCAGATTGAATCTGCTGGTCCGAAGCGCAAGGGGGCCGGCGGGCTAAATGCCCTCTGATTACATCAATCTCAATTATCGGATGGTGCCACCTTAATGTCCTTTCAAAATAGAAATGGCACTGTCCGATAATGTGCAGAGATTATGTAAGAAGCCGCATTTAGCATGACGGCCCCGTTATCCGCATGCCTTCAGAACCCCGAGGGCGGGGGAAATCAAATCAAGACGGGCCGCCCCAGCAGGCTGCGAAGGGG
The DNA here is from genome assembly GCA_050124755.1 of Desulfobacteraceae bacterium. Lineage (GTDB taxonomy): Bacteria > Desulfobacterota > Desulfobacteria > Desulfobacterales > Desulfosarcinaceae > JARRKU01. The sequence goes on along the minus strand of JASFER010000018.1, from coordinate 41,456 downwards.
CCCTGTGCGGGAGACTCAATAATGAGCTTTTCTTCCGCGATCTACGGTTCATCTTCGTCATCGCCCTGCGGTCCACCACAAGGTCTATAGCTGTCCAACACTGCATGCGGGATTAATAGGTATCTATTTGATATTACGGGCTTGTTCTTTTTTGTTTGGGGTTGACTGATATTGCCTAACAAAATATAATAATAGATGTAAATGTTAGGCAATATTTGGGGTGCATGGACTATATTTTAAAACAAAATGCGGGAAAAACATCAGAGTTTGCATGCCTTTTACCAAAAATACCTTGATAAAATTGACTCGCTCCTCGGTGGTTCGTTTTCGTCGACGCCCTACGGTTCACCACAAGGCCCATGGCGGTCCAGCGCTGTGAGCGGGCGTATGCGGTATCTATCTGATATTATATGTTTGTTCTTTTGCGTATGGGGTTGACAGATGTTGCCTAACAAAATATATGTATTAATATAAGTGTTAGGCAATGTGGAGGGTTGTATGAGTTATATCAAAAACATAATACAGGAAGAACACCAGCGTCTGCGGGCCCTTTATCAAAAATACCTTGATAAAATCGACTCGCTGCCCAAAGGAAGCGTATCGATTAAAAAACGAAATAAAAGTGAATACCTCTATCTTGCAAGCCGCCGCAACGGAAAGGTAAAGTTTGATTATATCGGCTCAATCGGTTCGGAAAATGCCCGTAAAGTCCTGGAACAGGTGAAGTTTAGGAAAGATTACGAACTAAAACTGAAACAGGTTAAAGGCGATTTGAGGGAAATCGATAAGGTGATCCGTGGAAGAAAAATATGACCTTCTTGCCACTGTGCTCAAAGAGCTTCAGGCAAAAGGTGTGTTGGACGGCCTTGTTATTGCCGGCAGCTGGTGCCAGTATTATTACAGAATCCTGTTTGATAATGCGCCTGAAATCCCGTTGCTCCGGACACTGGATATCGATTTTCTTGTTCCCAATCCTTCAAAGTTCAGAACCAACGTGGATGTATCGGCATTGTTGAACCAACTTGGATTTGACAGTGATTTTGATTACAACACCGGGCTTGTCAAATACGTTCACCCGGATCTTGAAATCCAGTTTTTGACTCCGGCATTGGGGCGGGCAAAAGCCACACCCTATGAGATAAAGCAACTGAACATCAATGCCGAAGGCTTGACATACATGAAAATGCTTCAGGATTATAAATTTAGCATGACATATAAAGGGGTTACGGTCTGGTTGCCGCAGCCCGAAGCGTATACACTGCATAAAATCCTCATCAGCTTCAAGCGCAAAAATCCAGCCAAAAAGGAAAAAGACCTGATGGCCGCCAAAAGCATCGGCGAGCTTTGTCTGGATTATGAAAATCGCAGAGAGAGGCTAAAAACAATATACGCTCACCTTCCAAAGAAATGGCAGCGGACCATATCAAGTGTGTTAAAACAGCTCTCCCCTGCTATATATTCTTTTTTAGCAGCCGGTTAAACAAAAAGGTCTTTTTTCTTTAACTGCAAGATATAGTTGCTTTATCCTAATAAGGGATCTAAACTTGGCCCAGCTCTTTGAAATTAGAAAGCCAGGGGGGTCGAAAAACAGCTCTACGGGGGTCGAAAAACCGCATCATAGTATATGCGGGCCAATACTTCGATGCTGAAACCGGGCTGCATTACAATTACCACCGCTACTATGATCCACAATTAGGTAGATATCTTCGCTCTGATCCGATTGGGCTTGCTGGGGGGATAAATCTATACCAGTATGTCCAAAATAATCCGGTTAATGCCATTGATCCATATGGACTGTGGTCTCTGTCCAGCCCAGATGCGGCACTTAAAAGCGCATTGGCTACCGGCAATATCGCAGAAGCAAAATTTATTGCTCAAGCAATGGGCTTGGGGATAGCTGGGGCTATAGCCCTTCAGGCTTCAAAAGACGGTTCAAACAGCTCTTCAGGATCTTGCCCGGTTAGTTCTACGCCTGCTGATCCAAATTCAAATTGGGGTGGAGATGATGATCAGAACGACGCTGGTGTACCAGAAAGGCCTTTGTCGCTAAAAGATTTAGGTATAGAAGGAAATCTTGAGAGCTTTCAAGGTACCTTTCGTGTCACTCCAAAAGGGACTGCCGTAGTGAATTTCCATCACATTGGAGGATCCGTCAATAATCCCTTTCAGTTGATGAAAAACTTGACAAATTTGGAGAGCCGCCATGGTGCAAACAAGCTTATAATTCAAGGAAATATACGGAACGAGACACTAAGGAGAATACTTATTGAAAGATATGGCTTTCAAGTCAGGCAAAATAGAACATTTATTGAAATCTTTTTGAAGTAAAAAATACGAGAATGGATAAATAGAACATTATTATCATTAAGGTAATGAATAATGAATGTAAAATCTTACGCTAATAGAATACTTTCTCGAATGGACGCTTACATGCGCTTGGGGCAAGATATGTCTTCTACACCAGAATGGTGGGCATCTGAGCAAATATCGAGTCAGGAGTTGTATGGTATTTATCAGGGGAAAAAAAGAGATCCCAACAACTCGGTGGTAGTTGCCAATGAAGGGCTTTATATTCGATCCGATAATGAATGGAAACTAATAGTGTATGCAAACATAAAGGTAGAGCCCCCTACAAAAAAAGCAGCACTTTCTGGACTCAATATTCAAACGAATAACGAGGAGATAATAACTCTGCCGATTGATAATAATGATAGCGATGTGTTCGAGTTTTGGCGTTTTCTAATGAGGGCTCGTGAAGTATGTCAGGACCGAGGGCAGACGTAACAGTGATACGTGTCAGGTCTGCCCTTGACTCATTTAGCTTAAAAATCATGACAGACGGCGGTTTGCGAAGAGTGACTTCTTCTTCAACCGCCGTCTTTTTTATCAAATAGATGATACATTCCTTATAGGGAGCCCCCTTCGCGGGCGGACGGGGGCGCACCCACAAACAGCGTAAACAACACCACCACAGCGCAGCCTTGCGGCAAGTAGACATAATACACTTGTTATGTCTAGCTTGGCGGGGACAACCGGGACACTACAGGTCTCGAGTCTCGAGCGTCTCGAGGGTCAGGTCTCCACACTTGACAAAATAGCATAACAAACGGCGATTTAAGAGGGTCTTTTTCTCTTTAATCGCCGTTTTGTCTTTATAAAATCAGATCCAATCCTTATTGGGAGCCCCCTTGAGGGGCGGATGGGCGTAAATGCTCAGACGGTAGCAAGTTGAAATTGACGGTTCAAAGCGCAAAGGGGCCGGCGGGCTAAATGCCCTGCTGATTACATCAATCTCAATTATCGGATGGTGCCCCCTTAATGTCCTTTAAAAATAGAAACGGCACTGTCCGATAATGTGCAGAGATTGTGTAAGAAGATGCATTTAGCATGACGGCCCCGTTATCCGCGAACCTTCTGAACCCGGCGGGCGGAGGGTCTAAATCAAGACGCACCGCTTTATTATTGGTCTTTGATTTTTTCAATGAAGGTGGTGGCATCGACGATTTGAATGCCGTGAAAGTGCTTCAAGTTTCTCAAGTGGGGATCACGCGAGACGATGTAGTCGGCCTTTTTCTCCAAGGCGCAGGCCAAGAACTTGTTGTCGGTGGGATCGTCAACGATCTTGTCGGTGTGGTAGACGTCTTTTGAGATAATCGCCTTTCTAAAGATCAGGCGAAAAAACCGCCGCACATTGTCTTCTTTGGGTTTAAAACGCTCTTTTATACGCGGATAGCTGAGCACCCGGCTGACCTCTTTGATGATCTCAACCGAGGTGACCAGTTCGAACGCCTGGTCGATCCAAAGGTTTTGAAGTTGAGCTGAAACAGAGTCTTTTGCAAACAGCCCGCTGATAAACAAATTGGTGTCAATAACCGCCCGCAGCTTGCGCTTCAATCGTGCCATCCTTTTTGTCAGCTTGCTTTTCTGACCGCATCCACCGCTTCATCGACAATGCTTTCAATCTCATCGTCAGAAAAATCCGCAGCCCCTTTCCTGAACTCATCCACCACAGAGCGCATCTGTTTGGACCAGGCGGCATCGCTGCGCGAGGGCATCACCTCTTCCAGGCGGCCTTTTAAAATCATGCTTTCAAGGATGGTTTTAACGGCCTCTTTGTCATGAGCGCCGAGCTTGGATATCTGTTCAAACTGTTGGAGCAGCTTGCGATCCAGGATCTTGGCGGCGGCAACGCGTTCGTTCTCATCAAAAATCAGCTCATCGGCCGACACGCCCAAGGTGCGGGCGATATTTTTAATCACTTCCAAAGTGGGTGATGAATTGCCCTTTTCATAACGCCTCATCTGGGCAATGCCCACACCGATCAGACTGGCCATCTCTTGTTGGGTCAGGCCTCGTTCGTTTCTTAGCTGTAATAATTTTTGTGCAAACGGCATGGTGTTATCCTCCAATTGAATATGCAAACAACGAGTATTTAAATAGCCGTTATTATGGGATCCTAATATAGCTCAATTCCATCAAATGAGCTATCATAAATGAATGCTCTTAAATCATATAGGATTATAAGAATTAAATAGGACTTTTGCAAATCTTTTTCTTGGCAGTCAAGGGGCCACTCTGGGGTTCTCACCATTTAATACTAATTGATAGAATGTTGTAAATATCTGCATCTTCACCTTGCCGAGTCGCCGTATCTGGTTTTAGCCTTTGCGGTTAAACTATCGAAAGGAGGCTGAATGTTCACCATCGCACGATACAAAACACCCGCCATTGGGCCTTGTGGAAAGGAAAGGAGCTGCTGGCCATTGTCTGCTACAAAAAAGGCGCAAAGGCACTCAAACAAGTAATCACCGACCTATTGAATAAACCCGCCAACGATAAACACTCCCAGTAAAACCTATCCCACCATCATACCAATCATAAGCTGTGGTGCGTCCGGCTCCTCAGGCTGTGGCCCCTGGGCCCGTGATAATGGCCGTGATAATGGGGACTGATAATGGGGACAGGACTGATAATGGTGATAATGGGGTGATAATGGTAGTGATAATGGGGACAGCTATGATATTATGCTTTTCTCGTTAACCCATTGATAAACGGAGGTTTACAGAGATTGATTTCTCTTGAAGCGTCGTTTTGTTTTTATCAAATCGGCCCAATTTTTTCCTTACTGGGAGCTCCCTTCGGGGGCGACGGGTGGTCCTACACAAACGGTATAAATAACACCAACATAGCGCAGCCTTGCGGCAAATAGACATAATACACGTGTTATGTATAGCTTGGTTCGGGCAGGTTTTTGGCGTGCGGGCTGCGCTCTACCTATTGGCAGGCCGCACGCCAAAAAGCCATGTCTGATAACGGCTGACTTATTAGTGGTCGCCGATTTGCTCTGACCGCCGGGTGATTTTGTACACCATCTGCCTGGCATAGGTAGGCGAGTTTAAAGCTATATATTCATAGATATTGACCAGATGATCAACTGCATTGTTGGTCCAGTGAACCTTCATGCCGGCAGACCAAAGCGTTTACGCACTTCTTTGACGTCGATGGTCCTGCCCTGATCGCTGTCTTTTATCCCGGCTTCGATGGCTTGGCGGACATAGATCCGGTACATCACATCTTCCCAGGTTGCACTGTCGGGTAGATTGTCCAGGAGTTGATGGGCTTGTTCTTTAATGCTTTCGGATTGCATGGTTTGATAATCCTCTTTGCACTTTTGGTATAGGGTCTTGTCTATTTTTTAAAGGTGCTGCCATTTATGTGCTGCAAACCAACTGTTTCTATATTTTTTAAGAGACACTTCAAGTAAAATCAATTGGTTCTTGCTGTATTTTTGGCCAAAATGGACCAACCAGCTTAAATTATAGATAATAGACTGTGAGTATGCAGTCTATAACACTTTTTATCCTCACGCATTGAAACTTGCTCGGATTGTTCCGAAAGCCCTTTTTGTACAGCTAAAAGCTGTTTATAATAAGATAAAGAGGCAATGTTTAAGCAATAGACACAGCTCTTTGCACACTGGCGTTTTGCCAATGGCTGTACAACGGAATCCGTATGCATGGAGATGTTCACGCCCGGTCTTTGAAGCGCCTGGGGGGGCTCAGGCTACTGTCACAATCAGGATACAGGGGCAATCTATGCCTGTTAATAAGCAACTAAAATGGTGGGGTTGGGGCATGGAGGGTCAGCAATATGACCTGCCTGCTTTGCATCCATTTTGGTCTTATCTTGAAAACAAGCTGGGCCCTTTTGCCCTTTCGCCCCGGATCACATCCTTGCACGATATCAAGCCGGCACGTGGCCTTTTGTTGCCTGGAGATTTTTCCGACATAGAGCAAATTTTTGGTAAAGAGGGTGTTTCCATCGATCCGGTCAAACGACTGATGCACGCTATGGGTAAATCGTATGTGGATTTGCTGCGAATTCGCCGGGGTTGGGTGGATCGGACGCCGGATGCAGTTGTTTTCCCCGTGAAGGCGTCACAGATTCACGCGTTGATGGCAATGGCCGCCGATAGGGGATGGTCCCTTGTTCCCTTTGGAGGAGGGACCTCTGTCGTTGGCGGTGTTGAGCCGTTTTCCAATGATGTTCCGGTGATCACCCTAGATCTTGTAAGGATGAACCGCATTTTGCATATTGACCGGACCTCTCACACGGCGCGTGTTCAATGCGGAATCCGGGGACCGCAATTAGAAGCGCAGCTCAATGCCGCTGGTTTTACGTTAGGCCATTTTCCGCAATCTTTTGAATTTTCCACCTTGGGCGGCTGGATCGCTACTCGTTCGGCAGGTCAAAATTCTACCAAATACGGCAAAATCGAGCAGATGGTCATCAGTATCCGAATCGTAACCCCCGACGGCATCCTCAATTTGCCCGAGGTACCGGCCGATGCCGCCGGCCCCTCTTTGCTGCACTGCTTTATCGGATCGGAGGGCACCCTGGGAGTGATAACCGAGGCAACTGTCCGGCTGCATTCCTTGCCCCGGCAGCGGGTCTTTTTCAGTTGCTTGTTTACCGACTTTTTGGCAGGCATCGATGCTGTACGGTACTTGCTGCAAAGCGGCATGCGCCCGGCCGTTGTGCGTTTATCAGATCCCGATGAGACGGCCATGGCTTACTGGCTCAGCAAATCCCTGCGTCCCTCCATCAAGGATCGCTTAGCCAAATTGTATCTCCAAATGAGGGCGCTTGACCTTCAACGCAGCGCCGTTTTGATTTTAATTTTCGAGGAATCCCGCCGTAAGATGACACTTGCCGGATTGCCCCTACGTTCGATTTTAAAATCGGGGGCATATCTGGGCAGCCAGCCGGCACGCCGGTGGGCTCAAAATCGGTTTCGGCATCCTTATTTGCGGGATGATTTGATGGACCGGGGCATCATGGTGGATAGCCTTGAAACGGCCGCTCCCTGGCATAAGTTGCCGGCATTATACGCCGGCGTGCGTAAAACGCTTCTGAAGGTGATGGGCACAACAGCGACCCGTCCATTGGTGCTTGCCCATTTATCCCACGCTTATCCGGATGGCGCCTGCCTTTATTTTACTTTTCTGGCCCGGCAGCAACGAGGAAGGGAACTGCAGCAATACCAGCATGTTAAAGCGGCGGCCACGGAAGCCGTCATGGACCTTGGAGGCGCTTTAAGCCATCACCACGGCATCGGCCATGTGCACAGGCCCTGGATGCGACGATATCTAACGCCTGAAGGAATGGCCGTGTTGTCCCATCTTAAGGACAAATTGGACCCGCGCAACATCATGAATCCCGGTAAACTGTTTGGAGCGTAAAGTGTTTCGCCGCAAGCCAAGAATCCAGGAGGGCTCCTTTTCTTACCGGACCCGTGCGCTGAATCTAAGGCGGCTGACCCGAGAGCCATTCGACCTGCTCATTATCGGTGGCGGCATTACCGGTGCCGCAATTTCACGGGATGCCGCCATGCGGGGAATGAAAACCGCGCTCATTGAAAAAGGAGATTTTGCCGCCGGAACCAGCAGCAAATCCTCCAAAATGATTCACGGTGGCCTGCGTTACCTGAAACAGATGGATATCGATTTGGTCAAAGAGTCGCTGGCCGAAAGAGAAAAGTTGCTGAAACTTGCGCCACATCTGGTTCAATCAGTACCTTTTTTGATCCCGAATTATGCAGGCTTGATGGAACGCATAGAGATGCGCATGGGCTTGATCGGGTATGATTTTTTAAAACGCGACAGCTCCCTTGGCCGTCACAGACATCTTTCGATTGAAGAAGTGCGGCAAGCTGAACCGTTGCTGCACACGGAGAAGCTTTCCGGGGGATTCATTTATTATGATTGTTTGGTTGATGATGCCCGGCTTACTTTGGCAAATGTCAAATCCGCCCATGAACATGGTGCGGTGGTTGCCAATTACGTTCGGGCTATCGGTTTTGAAGCCGACTCAGGGTCTTTGCGCCGGGTAAAGTTTTACGATGAGTTGTCTCGCACTGAAGGCGAAACCGGAGCGCGTGTTGTAGCCATTGCAGCCGGCCCCTGGACGGATGAGCTTTTTCATCTTCCTGACTGCTCAGCCCCCCTGCTTCGTCCAACAAAAGGAATCCATGTGGTTTTTCCTAGAACCCGCCTATGTGTGAACCATGTGGTTGTTGTGCCGACGGCGGACAAACGCATCATCTTCGCCGTGCCCCGCGATGATTTTACTTATGCGGGGACCACCGATACGGACTATACAGGGTCCCTAGATACAGTGCCGGTTGAATCGGGCGAGGTCGACTACCTTTTGAATACATTGAACCAATACTTTCCGTCCGCGCAATTGACGCCTGAGGATATTGTCTCGACCTGGGCCGGCTTACGGCCTTTATTGAGTCAAACGCGAGAGCCGTCCAAAATGAGGCGCGACTACCAGATCTTTTTTAACGAAGACGGCGTTGCCGCCATTGTCGGCGGAAAGCTGACCATCCATCGCGCCATGGCCGCCAATCTGCTGGATCAAATCCTGCAATCCTATGCCCATCGGTTGCCGCAAAGTTTCCATGCCTGCCAAACCGACACGGCGCAGCTGACGGGGGGGGAGATGGCCGAATTTGGCGCTTACTTGAGAGCCCAAACCCTAGGATTGGTCAATCGATGGAAGCTGGCGCCCAAAACAGCCTCCCGCCTTGTCAGCAGCTATGGTCGGAACCATCTGGATATTCTGGCCATCGGTCTGCAAAATCGTAAGCTATTGGAACCTTTATTCCCCGGGTCTCCAGTGCTCAAGGCAGAAGTAGTTTACGCCGTAGAGGATGAAATGGCCCTGACCCTTGATGATTTTATGAGCCGTCGCACCGAATTGATGCACTTTGACAACCAACGGGGGGTGCAGGTTGTTGAGACCGTAGCAAGGCTAATGGGACATCTGTTGGGATGGAAACATCGCCGGCGCAAGGATGAAATAAAACAATATCACTGTGCGGTTCAAACCATGTTGAGACAAAAATAACCCAGTGAAGATGATCCTCATCATTTTTAAGTGAATTTCGGTCCAAGGATACGTATCAATCTTGGCCACCCACTGTGGGGGTGGCCGTTGACTGACCTTAATTTGACATGTAAAAGGAATATTTGGTTTGACATGGATTAATGATACGGGTATCAATATAGGCTTGGTTTTGAGCAAATGCGCATAATGCCCCTCTTATTACCCCCCGTTTGCACAATGCCAAGTACAAACCCATCATGAATGATGCTTTTTAATAACTATTAGGTTCCACCGGAGGTGCAGACATGTTTCAGATCATCAGGCGCGAAGAGATGGCCGAAGGCACCGTTATTCTTAATGAAATTGAGGCGCCGCTGATTGCCCAAAAGGCCAAGCCCGGCCAATTCGTTATCCTCAAAGCCAATGAGGACGGGGAGCGCATTCCCCTGACCATGGCGGAAACCGATCCTGGAAAGGGGACCATTACCATCATCTACATGGTGGTCGGCAAATCCACGGCCCTTTTTCGGGATCTGAAAGTGGGCGATGGATACCAGGATGTCATCGGACCGCTGGGCCGACCGACCCATCTGGAGAAGCTGGGCACCGTTGTCTGTGTGGGCGGCGGCACCGGCATCGCCGTGATGCATCCCATCACCCGGGCGTTGAAAGAGATCGGCAACAATGTGATCGCCATCGTTGGTTCGCGCACCAAAGAGCTGCTGATTATGGAGGAGCAGATGCGCATGGCATCCAATACGCTGCATGTCTGCACCGATGACGGCTCTTACGGCGTCAAGGGTTTTGTCACCGAAGTGCTCAAAGAGGTGCTGGAAAAGGAGGATGTCAAGCAGGTGGTGGCCATCGGCCCGGTTCCCATGATGAAATTCGTGTCCAAGATGACCCGGGAATATGATGTGCCCACGATGGTGAGCCTGAACCCCATCATGGTGGATGGTACGGGGATGTGCGGCGGCTGCCGGGTGAGTGTGGGCGGTGAAACCAAATTCGCCTGCGTGGACGGCCCTGAATTTGACGGACATCTCGTGGACTACGACGAACTGATGCTGCGCCTTCAGGCCTATTGCGAAGAAGAAAAAACGTGCTATGAAGATTACTGTACAATTCGAGATGCATAGGGAGAGATGACAATGGCCGAATCCGACAAGAAGAAAAAAAAGAGTGTTCGGGTGGCGATGCCGGAACAGGCGCCCGAGGTTCGCAGACGCAATTTCCTGGAAGTTCCCAACGGTTATACCATGGAGATGGCCCAGGAAGAGGCGTCACGTTGCATTCAATGCCGAAAGCCCGGTTGTATGACCGGCTGCCCTGTGGGGGTGGATATCCCCGGCTTTATCAAGCTGATCACCGAGGGGGACATGACCGGGGCCATCCGCAACCTCTGGTCCAAAAATGCCCTGCCGGCGGTATGCGGGCGCGTCTGCCCCCAGGAGACGCAATGCGAAGGTCTGTGTGTCATGGGCAAAAAAGGCGATCCCGTGGCCATCGGCAACCTGGAACGTTTTTGTGCCGATTATGAGCGTGAGCACGGCACCGGCGAACTGCCCCCTGTGCAACCCTCCACCGGCAAGCGCGTGGCGGTGATCGGGGCGGGTCCGTCCGGTCTGACCGTGGCCGGGGACCTGATCGTCAAAGGCCACGCCGTGACCATTTTCGAGGCTTTTCACAAACCGGGCGGCGTGTTGGTATACGGCATCCCCGAATTCCGGCTGCCCAAAGCCATCGTGGCCCAGGAGGTCAATTTTTTAGAGCGGCTGGGTGTCGAGGTGAAGTGCAATGCCGTGGTGGGGCGCACCGTGACCCTGGACGAGCTCTTCGAGCAGGGTTATGACGCCGTCTATGTGGGTGTGGGGGCCGGGCTGCCGCGCTTTATGAACATACCGGGAGAGAACCTGGTGGGCATTTTGTCGGCCAACGAATACCTGACGCGGGCCAATTTAATGAAGGCCTATCAATTCCCCAAAGTGGATACGCCCATCCCCGTCGGTAAAAATGTGGTGGTGCTGGGTGCCGGCAACGTGGCCATGGACTCCGCGCGCACGGCCATGCGCCTGGGGGCCGACAACGTGAAGATCGTCTACCGCCGGTCCCGGGACGAAATGCCGGCCAGAGCCGCGGAAATCCACCATGCCGAAGAAGAAGGCATCGAATTCTTTCTGCTCACCAATCCCACCCAATACCTGGGCAATGACAAGGGGCGCCTTACCGGGATGGTCTGCCTGAAGATGGAACTGGGTGAGCCCGATGACTCGGGGCGCCGCAGACCCGTGCCCATCAAAGGCTCGGAGTTTGAGATGAGCTGCGACCTGTGTATCGTGGCGGTGGGCTCGGGCGCCAACCCGCTGCTCACCAGCGACACCCCCGACATGCAACTCAATCGATGGGGCTATGTCCGGGCAGAGGAAAAGACCGGCAAGACCACCAAGAAAGCGGTCTGGGCCGGCGGCGATATCGTCACCGGTGCGGCCACCGTCATTCTGGCCATGGGGGCCGGACGTCAGGCCGCCGACTCCATGCACGACTATCTGACGTTGGGATGGTAAGCAGGGATGAACATATGACTAGGTCAACCCCATGGCCATTCGATAAACCCAATTGAGTAAAAACAGGAGCAAAACCGTGACAACGGTTTTGCTCCGCTGTTTAGGCGGCAATTGAAGCCGAGGCCCTCTTGAAATCACGACACCGAAGATGAGTGCCGTAAAATTCCACACGAATATAACGACTACCGCAAGAAAGACCAAGTAGGCCAGTGGGCAGTTGGCAAGGGCAAAGCCCCACTGACCGTTGGCGATGGCCCAGAAGGAGCGTGTAAAACCGCAAAAGGGACACGGAAACCCCGTCAGGTGCAAAAAGGTGCAGGGGATCAGCGGCACGCTTTCAAGGGAGACCAGATGGGGCAGTATTAAAGCGATCCCCGTTATCAGGGTCAGGGGAAGATGAAGGACCACAACGCTCCAGTAGGATCGAGGACGCAACCAGGAGGCCCATGATGAGAGCCTCCCGGTTTCTGCCGTTCTGATTATTCCTTGTTCCATATTCTGCGGTTCACAACCCATATGGTAACATCATCCCATTCCAGGGGTTGACCCAAAGCCGGGTTCTTTGGACCCGTATGCTCTTTACTCTTTTTCATCCTCCGGCCCTTCCGGTGCCGGCGGCGGCTCCGGCGCCGGTGGTGGCTCCGGCTGCTCGGCCTCCGGGGGTTTGATCTCTTTGACCGGTGGTGTCGGCGGTGCCTCTGCATCGCCGAATACATCGCGATAGACAACGGCAATGATGGTGAAATAGATAGGCATGGTGACAAAGACGCCAAGGCCGCAAGCCAGGGCGCCGATCTGCCCGATGATGCCGGCCACCACTGCCAGTCCGAGATAAGGGAAGAACGCTGGTTTGACTTTCTCGATGCTTGCCATGGATGCGGGCCAAAAATCCATGTTCTGGTCCACAATCAAATAGAGCCCGAACATGAGAAATGCGCTGGCCGCCAGGCACAGACAGATGCTCAGCAGCTGCCCCAGGCAGGGAATGAAGGCCAGAATCAGCGAACCCACCACAAGGATCAGCCCCCATACGATGCCGAAGAGAAAGGTGGGGAGAAAGTATTGAAACCCTTGAAATACATCTCCCACGGTGGGCGGCGGCTGCTCCCCGTCCCGAAGCTTCAGGACGATGATGATCAGGCCGGCAAACATGGGTCCGCCAAGAATACCCAGGGTAACGCCCGCAATCAGAAAAGCGATCAATGATGAGAGAATGAGCACCGCCAAATTGTTTTTATAAAGATCAAACCCCTCCTTAATCCAATCCCCAAACTTGTTTGCAACGTCCGTCATAGTTTTAGATCCTTCCTTATTATAATGGTTGGATGAATTGCGTGTTATTGTATTAATGCGCCGAATTTAAAGTATCCGGCGGATGAATCATTTTTAACGATTTGGGCAAGGAAGAGGGCTTGCCGCAAGGGCCGTCCCCGATAATCGCAATGGCTGTAAACGTTGCCATCATAGACCGGTTAAGGGTATTTGTCCAACAAAACTTATGGTTAGAAGTAATGATGGACTTATCCGCACTCAAATCCGGCATAACCGACACGAAACAGCAGTGAATAGAGAATGGGCACCACGCCCAAGGTCAACGCCGTCGCGAATATCAAACCGAAGATAATGGCCACGGCCATGGATTCCCACAGCGGCCCGCCGAACAACCACAGCGGCAGCAGACCGCCGATGGTGGTGGCCGTGGTGAGCAATATGGGCCGCAGGCGCTGTTGGGCGGCGTGCACCACGGCTTGGGCCGGTTCCAGGCCGTTATCGTTGATTTCGATGCCGATGCGGTCGATGAGCACGATGGCATTGTTGATGATGATGCCTGCCAGGGAGATGACCCCCAGCATGGTAAAGAACTCGAACTGGGCGCCGGTGAGCAGCAGACCGATGGTCACGCCGATGAGGCCCAGAGGGATGGTCAGCAGGATGATGGCCGTGCGGCGGATGGAGTTGAACTGGGAAACCAGCAGCAAGAGGATGATAAATCCGGCGATGGGCAGCTTTTCGGCGATGGACTGGTTGGCCTCGGCGGACTCTTCGAAATCACCCCCCACTTCGTAACTGTAGCCCGTCGGCCACGTTTTGCTCTCTTGAACCAGCCACGCGCCCATCTCTTTACCGATGGCCATGGCGTTGGCCCCCGGCGACAGGTCACATTGCACGGCAACCGTTCGATATCGATCCCGGCGCAGAATTTTGGAAGACTCCCACACCACCCGGGCGTCGGCAATTTGCTTTAACGGGACCGATACGCCGGTGGACTGGGCATAAACATTGAGGCCCTCGAGTTTTCCGATATCCTGCCGGTCGGCGGCCACCGAACGCAGAACGATGGGGATGACTTTATCGCCTTCGCGATACTCAGTGGTGGTGAACCCGCTGAAACCGGATTCTAAAGATATGGCCACATCCTGGCTGGTGACTCCCGCACGCCGTGCCCGCGCCTGGTGAATATCCACCACGATTTTTTTAGTGCGCGGCCCCCAATCGTCTTCGATGTTTTTGGGGCCGGTGATCCGGCGCATGCGGGCCTTGAGCCTGTCGGCCAGGGAGAAAAGGGTGTAGATGTCTTTGCCGGACAATCGCACCTGCACGGGCTTGCCGCCCACCCCTCCCAGGGATTCCGCTTCCCAGGCGGTGGTCATGCTGGGAAACTGTTCGCTGCAGTACTGCTCCAGCGAAGCGATGGTGTCGGTAATAAATTTCCTGGAGGTTGCCGATAAAATCATGGAGACATGTTCGGCGCCTTTGGTTTTGGGCTCGTAGGGCAGACGATAGCGCGGCCCCCCCTTATTGCCGATATAGGTGGTCCAGCTCAGAAAGCCCTCTTTGCCCTTGCCGTCGGCCATGTGGTTTTCAAGAAGGTGGCGTTCGAATTGGGCCACCGCAGATTCGGTGATTTCCAGGGCCGTCCCCAGGGGAAGGTCGAGTTCCGCCAACAGGCGCGCCGAGTCGTTTTTGGGAATGAAGCCGCTCTCTACAAAGCCCAAACCGAAAACGGCGGCCGCAAAAATTCCCGCGATCACCAAAAGCGAGATGAGTCGGTTTTTCAGCGCGGTCACCAAGACCCCGCGGTAGGAGCGATAGAAGCGTGATTGGAACCCCTCTTCCTGCCGCTTGGTTTTGACGCGGATAAAAAGCATGCACAGCAGGGGCATCATGGTGATGGAGAGACCCCAGGAGACCAGCAGGGCAATGGTCACCACTTTGAACAGGGATGCGCAGTACTCTCCAAGACCCGATTCAGCCAGGATGATGGGTAAAAAGGCCGCCGCCGTTGTCAGGGAAGAGGTGAGCAGGGGGATGCGCAGCTCATTGGCGGAGTCTACCGCCGCGCGCAGGCGCGCCTTGCCCGCCGCCATTTGGACCATGATGGATTCGGACATGACGATGGCGTTGTCAACCAGCATCCCCAGGGCGATGATCAGCGAGGCGATGGAGATCTGGTCCAAGCCGATGTCAAAGCAGCTCATCAGCAGCAGGGTGATCAGCATGGTGGCGGGGATGAGGGTGGCCACCACCAGACCGGTGCGCAGCCCCAGCGAAACGATCATCACCAGCATCACGATGGCGATGGCCTGGAGCAGGTTTTCCACAAACTCGTTGACCTTTCTATCGACCAGGTCCGGTTGAAAAATGTCCAGATGAAAGTCCACTCCCACAGGGTAGATCCCGGGCAGGTTTTCTACCAGGGCCCGCGTCTTTTCTCCCAAAGCGATGACGTTGCCGCCCTCGATCATGGAGATGGACAATCCCAGGCAGGCCACGCCGGTTGTGTTCATCTTGTTGGTGGCCGGGTCCACATAGCTGCGGTAGACCTTGGCCAGATCTTCCAAATAGACCACTTCCTTCCGCTGGGGCAGCTGAATCAAGGTGCGCTTGAGATCGGCCACGGAAGCGAAATTCCCTGTGGGCTCCAGCACGATATCTTCGCCGCCGCTGGTAATGGTGCCGCCGGACTGAATAATGTTGCGGGCTTCCAGAATGCTCTTAAGTTGCTGAGGAGAGAGACCCACTTCCGCCAGCCGGGCGTTGTTGTACTCCACAAAGATGCGTTCGTCCTGGGCGC
Source organism: Desulfobacteraceae bacterium (assembly GCA_050124755.1). GTDB lineage: Bacteria > Desulfobacterota > Desulfobacteria > Desulfobacterales > Desulfosarcinaceae > JARRKU01. The sequence goes on along the minus strand of JASFER010000018.1, from coordinate 25,424 downwards.
CGTAGATTTCCACCTTGGCCACTTCATCGATGCGCAGCAGTTCATCGCGCACTTCGTCCGCCACGGTTTTCAGCTCTGCATAGGTATAGCCGTCCCCGGTGATGGAGAGCATGATGGGGTAGACATCCCCAAAATCCGTATCCACATAGGGGCCCACAACGCCGGTGGGCAGGTCGCCCCTGACCGAATCGATCTTGCGGCGCAGGTCATCCCAGATGGGGTCGAGATCTTTGTACTTTTCCAGGATATTGACATTGACCATGGAGAGCCCGGTACGGGAGGTGCTGGTCACCGAATCCAGTTCAGGCAGCTCCTGCACCACTTTTTCAATTTTGTCGGTGACCAGTTCTTCGACCCGCTGGGGGCTGGCACCGGGAAAGCGGGTGGTGACCAAGGCGGTGCGGATGATGAACCCGGGATCTTCGGCCCTGGGCAATCGGCTAAAGGCCTGGTATCCGCTGAGCAGCAGGACCACCAGGATTAAGAGGGTGACACGATTGTTTTTGATGGCGGTTTCGGTGATACTCATATGGTATGCTTTCATATTTCCAAGAGCGATTTGTGCTTTAGCCAATCAATGGCGTTGTCCTGCTTCAGTGTTTCATAGCTGTCCTGCGCAACCAGTTTTAAGTTTTAAGTGTTAAGTTTTAAGTGAAGGATCGCATCGTTTATTTATCATAGAAAACCTGGTGCTTTGGGTTAGGTCAAAGGCCATGGACGTTACGTTCCAAGCAGAGTTCAAGAAATCCTAAAGCATTTGAACATCGAACTTCGAACGTCGAACATTGAATGGTGAGATCGCTTCGCTCCGCCGTTTTATAGATTGGCAGAATACCTTATTCGACGTTCAACATTGATGAATTCGTAAAAAGTCTCTCAGCACGTCATTCCGGCGAAGGCCGGAGTCCAGAACTTCCTGATAATACTGGATTCCGGCCTTCGCCGGAATGACGGAATGAACTGAATCCGGACTTTTTACGAATTCATCAACATTGGACGTTCTATGTTGAACGTTCATTAAATCGATTACCCATCCTCACTTTGTATCCGGGCGGCTGAATTTGACTTTCTGGCCGTCGAGCAGTTTGTGGACGCCGGCGGTGACCAGGTAGTCGCCGTCTTTGAGCCCTTGGAAGATTTCGAGCCCGTCCGGCGTCAGTGCGCCCGTGGCGACGGTGACCCGTTTAGCGATGCCCAAATCGTGTTCCGCCGGTTCGACAATGAACGCATACTTGCCGTGAATATCTTCTCCAATAGCTCTGGCCGGAACCATAATGCGCAATCGCCCGCTTCGATCGCCATAGACAAAGGAGACTTCCGCCGCCATGCCGGGCCGGATTTGTTCATCAGGGGCCTCCAGCCGAACCGTCACCGGGTAGGTGGTGCCGCCGCCGGTGGCGGCCACCCCCACTTCCCGAACGGCGGCCTTGAAGGTTCGCCCCGGCAGTGCATCAAAGGAAACCGCCACCTTGTCCCCTTCGGCAACCTGGCCGATGAGCACTTCCGGGATGGCCACCTGCACTTCCGGACGGGTGCCGGCGCTGAGCACCAGCACAGTATGACCCGCCTGGACATTTTCGTTTTCAGAGATGGTCTTTTCAGCCACGGCCCCATCCACGGGTGCCGACAGCCGTGTGTATTTGGCTTGGCGTTTGGCCAGTTCCAGCGCCTTTTGAGCGGAACGTACCGCGGCCTTGGCGGTTTCCGATTGAGCCCGGGCCGCGTCCAACGCGCTCAAAGAGGTGCTGTTGCTTTCATACAGCGCTTCAACGCGCTGGTAGTTGGCCGCCGCATTGCGGGCATCCGCCTGCTGGCGCGCGAGGCTTGCTTCGGCCTCTTCCATTTGGAGAACGGTGTCTTTGGGGTCCAATTCCGCCAGCAAATCGCCGGACTTGACGGTATCGCCCATCTTCACGGCAACCCGTTGAACCGTACCGCTGATTTTAAAGCTGAGGTCGATCTGCTGCCCGGCCTGGGCCACACCGGTAAAGGTGTGGGTGCGCTGCCCCCCGGTAAAAAAGACCTGTTGGAACCGCACCGGACGGATGACTTCTTTGGGGGCAAGGGGGGGGTTGTCGCATGCCGCGATCCATATGATGATCAAGATGAGGCACAGCCGGTGAAATAGAGGACGGTGGAAATTCATTAGTTCTCCTTATGATCAATTGCCTTGAAGTAGGCCTGCAACTCTTGAATCCAGGTGTCACGCTGCTCACGGGGCAAAAAAAATGTGAACTGTCCCAGCGAACGCTCCAGTTCCATGAGATCGAGCAGGAACTCATAGTTGGCATTGGCAGCGTTCTGTTCGGTTTGAAGATAGGTGGTCTGAGCATCCAGCAAATCGATGAGCGGCACCGTTCCCCGGCTGTAGGCATCGGCCACCAAATCGAAATTCTTCCGGGAGGCCTTTGATGCCTTTTTCAATAAATCGATGGCGTAATAAGACGCACCGGCTTTGTGGACGGCGTTGCGAATGCGCTGCTCGATGCGTTGGAGGGCGGCCCGTCGCTGCAGCCGTAAAGATTTCAATGTCTCCCGGGACTCCTTGGATTCGGCGAACCGGGCGCCGCCTTCCCACAAGGGGATACTCAAATTGAGGCTCACATTCCAGTCCGTGTCGTCCGGTGCGCCGGCAATGGTTGTATCCGCACCTTCACCCCCCTCACCGATCAGATGGGAAACTTCTCCGGACAAATTGATGTCGGGCGCATAGAAAGAGCGTTTGGCGTTGAGCAGCTGGCGTTTTACAGCGGCAATGTCGGCATCGATCTGCATCAACTCCGGCGACGCGCGCAGGCCTTTGTTGACCAGAAACTGCTTCAACCGGTTCAATCCCTGCCAATTTTGCGCGTACGCCATGATTTGGGGGCTGAGCAACAGGGATACCTGATCGTCGAGGCTCACCTCGGCCAGCTTGAAGGATTGCTCCAACGAATAGGCCAGCAGGCGGTTCAGCTCCATTTCGGCAATTTTCCGCCGGGCCTGGGCCTGCAGCAGATCGGCCCGTTCCTGGGCGATCCGGCTTTCCAGACGGTACACTTCGGAAGCGCTGGCGGCACCGAGGGACCGGCGCATTTTGGCGCGTTCCAGGTTGGAGCGGCTCAATTTAAAATTGGCCAATAGAATCTCTTGCCGGGTTTTGGCCAGCATTACGTTGAGATAGCCGTTGGCCGCCTCCAGTGCCACGTCCAGACGCGTTTTTTCCCACTCCAGCGTTTGGCGCAACTGGTGCATTTTGGTAATGGTCAGGTTGGACAGCATATCATCCGACCAGATGACCTGGGTTAGATTCAAGGATCCGGTCAAGGTCTGTTCCGCCGGGGCCATGATGCTTTCGCCCCGGTCTTCATCAATCAGGGTTCCGGCGGCCCGGGCGCTGAGTTGGGGATACAGCCGCGACCTCGCCTGGCTGACCCGCTCTTCTCCGGCGGCGTTGGTCCGCCCGGCGGCCGCCAGGTCAAGGCTTACCAGCACCGCTTCGTCCATGACCCCCAACAGGGTCAATTCCCGGGTGGTTTCATCCGGTTCCACATTGATCTGGATGGCATCGGTGAGCACCTTGAATCCGGGATAGATGCCTATGATGCTCGCTGTCTGCATGTTGATCATCAACTGGGCCTCGCGGGAGATGGCCACCGGCAGGGTGCCGGCGTCCTGCCCGGCCAGAATCTTGCGGGCGTTCAACGCCGTGCGCCGTGCAAAGCGATGGGGCCAATCCGCCTTGTTCAACCCTGCCAGGGCGCCCCGGCGTACGTAGGCGTGGCCGATAAGGCTGAATACCGGCAGGCGCCTGAGCGCCAAGCCTCTGAGCAATTTTTCGTGATCATCCAGGGACATTTCGGGGATGGGGAGCAGATAAACGGCATCCACGTCAGGCGGGACGGACGTCAGTGTCTGGTCCACCGACGGCCGCGTTTGCAAAAGACGCATGTGCGCATCGATAAAGGGGATCCGGAAGTCTCGGCCCTCTTCGGCATCCGGCAGGGCCGCGAACAGAGAGGGGCCGCCCAGCAGGGCCAGGCTGTGAAACGGTACAATCTGCGCAAAGGTGAGCAGATCCTCTTTGAAGGTGTCGGGCATTTCGATGTAGGTGAGGTTCCTGACGCCGCTGGTGCCTTTGGCGTAGGGGACTTTCTGGTACTCGTGATCAATGATCATGGCGGCGATGACGGGCTTTGGCAGATTTTTCATCCGGCATGCTTCCCGGCTGGACAAAGGCCCTAGGGCGATGACCAGGTCGGTGTTGGTGTTCCGGATCGTTTCGTCCAAAACCCGGCGCACGCCATCCGCTGTAAAATCGGCCTGCCGGACCAGATCCTTTGGAAAAACCACCCGAAAATCTCCCTGCAGCAATTGACGAAGTTCGGTTTCGAACAGTTCCACAAAGCCCTTTGTGTTGATCTCCGGACCGTCCAGTACAAAGGCGATGCGTTTGACGGGTTTTTTCAAGGCGGCTTCGGCAGACCATGTACTGCACAAAAAAACCAGTAAAACGACGCAGAACCAGATGGATGGGCGGCCCGGATTCCAATCCCAACGTTGGCGATGTCTCACAACGGCACCTCTTGTGAATGATTTGTTCACTAGTGGTTGCTTAAAAAGATGGTGAGGACAACATAGACGTTTGGTTTTCAGGAGTCAACCGTCTCCCGAAAGGCACAGCGATTCCCGGTGAAGCGAACGCGGGAGCGGGGATAAACTCCCATAAGCGCTCAAATAAGGATATTCAGCAGGTTTTTCAGGATTCGCGAATACCCCCTTCTGAACCGGTCGGGACAGAGCCCGACCCTACCCGGGAACCCTCAAAACGCCAGGGACCGGAGTGATTGGCGTAGGGCCGGCCTCCGTGCCGGCCGGGTATAAAATCCCATATCCTGCATGGAGATTGTCTGATCATTTTTAACTATTTTCGGGTGATTGGCCCCGATAAAGCAAAAGCACGTCGGTGCTTAAAGCATGGCCGTTAAAAATTCCGGCGCTTACAGGCCGGTCCGTTGCGGGTGATGACAAACAGGCCGATTTGGGCCAGCAGATTGGCGCCTGCACGCCAGAAAGCGGATTGCACCCAACGCCTGCCGATGAGATAACGTTGCCGAACCACATCGATCTTCTCCTTGCGGCAGTAGTCAAAAAAGTCTTTGATGGACAGCACCCTGATATTGGGGGTGTCGTACCACTCAAAGGGCAATGCCGGTGATTTGGGGGCGCGTCCGCCGAAGAACAGGCCGCGCCGGAGCCGCCACTGGGAGAAGTTGGGAAAACCCAGAATGCCGTAGCAGCCGATGCGCAGGACCTCATCGACCACCAACGTGGGATTTTTGACGACCTGCAGGGTTTGGTTCAGGATAACATAATCGTAGGACTGATCCGGAAATTCAGCCAAACCTTCATCCAGATCGCCCTGAAAAACGTTCAGGCCGCTGGCCAGTCCATTGACCAATTGCATGCCGTCGATATCCAGTCCGGTGCCTCTGATCTTTTTCTTGCGGACCAATTCGTTGAGCAGGCTGCAGTCGCCGCAACCCAAATCCAGCACTTTGGCACCCTCCGGGACAAGCGTTAAAATCATTTCGCGGTCGGTGCGACTGAGGCGATCCACATATTGCGATGTCATGCCGGCACCTCCTTGTCCACTCCGGTCAGGAATCCGGAGATGATGCGGGTCAACTTCTCTTCTTCCAGCAGGAACGCGTCGTGTCCGTACGGGGATTCAATATCGATAAAAGAGACATCCTTGCCGTTGGAGAGCAGGGCCTGCACCATCTCTTTGCTCTGGGCGGTGGGAAACAGCCAGTCGGAAGAGTAGGACACGAAGAGATAGCGGGCCAAAGCGCCGGCAAAGGCCTCTTTGAGCGGCCCGTAGGAACGGGCCACATCGAAATAATCCATGGCCTTGGTAATGTAAAGGTAGCTGTTGGCATCGAAGCGCTCGGTGAAGGTGCTGCCCTTATGGTCCAGGTAGGATTCAATGGCAAACTCGGTGGCGAAATTGTAACTCAGCCGGTTGGCGGACTGCAGCCGCCGCCCGAACTTTCTGTCCAACTGCAGTTCCGACAAATAGGTGATGTGGCCCACCATGCGGGCGATAGCCAGCCCTTTCTCCGGTCCCTTGCCGTTGTACTTTCCGTCCTGCCACTCCGGGTCCCGGGTGATGGCGTTGCGGCCGACGGCGTTGAAGGCAATGGCCTGGGTGGAGAGCCTGGCGGCCGAAGCGACGCAAATGGCCGAACGGACCATCCGGGGATAGCGCAGCGTCCACTCGATGACCTGAAACCCGCCCATGGAACCACCGGCAATGGCATAAAGCTGCGGGATCTGCAGATGATCGATCAACTGTTTCTGGGCGTTCACCATGTCGCCGATGGTCACCACCGGAAAATCCAGGCCGTAGGGCTGGCCGGTGGCCGGGTTGATGCTGCCCGGCCCGGTGGACCCTTTGCAGCCGCCGATGATGTTGGAGCAGATCACCCAGTACTGGTCCGTATCGAAGGCCTTTCCGGGTCCGATCATGCTGTCCCACCAGCCCGTATACCGATCATGGGGATCGTGGACACCGGCTGCGTGATGATCCCCTGACAGGGCGTGGCAGATCAAAATCGCGTTGGATCGGTTTTCATTGGGCTCGCCATAGCTTTCATACACCACATCCACCGGCCCCAAACGGTGACCCGATTCCAGGATCATGGGCTCGCCGGGATTGCCGAAGGTGAAGGTTTGCGCTGTAACCTGTCCGACTGAGTTTCTGTCCATATTTCTATAACCGTTCTGTTTTTTTGCAGGTTCATCTACAGCCCCCTCCCCTCGATCCCCTCCCGCAAGGGGAGGGGAAGGGAGGTGTTTTACGCGTTTATAGGCTTGCCGCCAGGGCCTGATCCAGGTCCGCGATAATATCGTCAATATCCTCGATGCCGACGCTCAACCGGACGAAATCCGGTGTAACGCCGGCCGCCAATTGCTCCTGCTCGGTCAGCTGTTCATGGGTGGTGGATGCCGGGTGGATCACCAGGCTTTTGGCATCGCCGATATTGGCCAGGTGGCTGAAGAGTCGGCAGCTTTCGATGAATTTGACCGCCGCCTCGCGCCCGCCGCGAATGCCGAATCCCACCAGGGCCCCCTGCCCTTTGGGTAGATACTTCTGTTTCAGGTCATAGGTGGGGGAAGAAGGCAAACCGGGATAGCGCACCCAATCCACACAGCGGTGCGACTCGAGATACCGGGCCACTTTCAAACCGTTTTCACTGTGGCGTTCCATCCGCAAGGCCAGAGTCTCCAGCCCCTGCAGAAACAGCCAGGCATTAAAGGGACTCAAGGCTGCCCCCATGTCTCGCAGACCCAGCACCCGGGCCCTTAGAATAAAGGTCAGGTGGCCGAAGGTTTCGTGGAATTTGAGACCGTGGTAAGCGGGGTCCGGGTCCAGAAATGCGGGAAAACGGCCTGATGCGGTCCAGTCGAAGGTGCCCGCATCGACGATAACGCCTCCAATGGACGTGCCGTGGCCGCCGATGAACTTGGTGGCCGAATGCACCACGATGGCGGCACCGTGGGCGATGGGATTGAGCAGGTAGGGGGTGGTGACCGTATTGTCCACGACCAGGGGGATGCCGTTTTTCCTACCGATGGCGGCGATCCTTTCAATGTCCAGAATCTCGAGTTTGGGATTGCCGATGCTTTCCACAAAAAAAGCCCTGGTTTTATGGCTTACCGCCGCCTCCCAGGCTGAGAAATCGCCGGGCGGGACATACTTGACGGTAATTCCCAACTTGGGCAAGGTGTGCGTAAACAAGCTTACGGTACCGCCGTAGAGGTCGGTGGAAGCCACAATCTCATCCCCGGCCTGGGCCAGGGTCAATAGGGTCAGGGTCTCGGCCGCCTGTCCCGACGCCACGGCCAAAGCCGCGGTACCGCCCTCCAGGGTGGCCATCCGTTGTTCCAGAACATCGGTGGTGGGGTTCATGATGCGGGTGTAAATATTGCCGAACCGGCGCAGCCCAAACAGATCGGCGGCGTGGGCGGTATCATCAAAGGTGTAGGAAGTGGTTTGATATAGGGGCACCGCACGGGATTTGGTGTCTTGATCCGGTGCGTGTCCGGCATGTACGGCTCTGGTGGTGAATCCATCGTATTGATCGGTCATCAGATCTTCTCCTTAAGGGTTCAATTGCTGAAATCGATTGTGTTGACAATGCTTCAAAGTAAACACGGACGGAATGTATCCAACAATTCAAACTAAAAAACCTCTCACCGCATCGACGGGAGAGGTCTGTGCAACCATTTTGCCAATGGAGACCTCATGTTTCCCATCCTTTGGGCTGGATTTGGCACCTTGATGGTCAGGTTGCCGGGCGGTCGCAGGGCCAGTTCCCTCGCGCCTCTCCACATGATTCAAATTTTTGTTCCCCATACTTAAGACGGACAATAAGGTTTGTCAAGCCCCGGGGGGAATCATCCGGGTCCATGGCACCCGGATTTGGATCACTCCTGGAAGGAGATGATATGGTGAACCGCAGAATATCGAACAAGGATTGACGAATGTCGAATTGTGGCGTCGCTGCGCTCCGTCATCTTATAATAAATGACAGGATACCTTACTTCGGCATTCTGCGGTTCCTTGCTCGATATTCGACATTCGCAACATTGGGGGGTCAAGTATTCGTCAAATCCACCGATATTACTCCAGAGCTGAATTGCATCGGATCTATGCCATCAGATTTCGGAAAGCGCATGACATGACCATTACCCCATCTGACATCAACACACCTGCCAAATGCCGAATCATCGCCGTGGGCGGTGCCAAGGGCGGCGTTGGAAAATCGATTTTGGCATCCAATTTAGGGGTTTACCTGGCCAAACAGGGACATCGTACCGTCCTGGTCGACCTGGACCTGGGGGCCGCCAATCTCCATCTCTACATGGGGGTGTGGGGACTCAAGCATCGTATCAACGATTATCTTGACAAAAAAACCGATCGCCTGGATGCCATTGCCGTGGACACCGACTTCGGCCCGCGGCTCATCGGCGGCGGCAGCAGCCGTCTGGGCGCCGCCAACCTGGCCTTTGCCCGCAAATTGAAACTCATGCGGGCCATTCGAAGGATGGATGCCGATTATGTGGTATTGGATCTGGGAGCCAGCACCAGTTATAATATTCTTGACTTCTTTCTTTTGGCCGATACCGGGTTGGTGATGACCACATGTGATCCTGCGGCCTATCTGGATGCTTATACATTCATTAAGTTGGCCTTGTACCGGAAACTGGCGCGGCTGTTCGGACCGGAATCCGCTTATCGTAAATTGAAGGATGAGGAATTGGAGGCCTTCATTCTGCGCTTTACGGCATCCAACCAAAGCGAGGCGCCTCGGAAAATATCCGATTTAATATCCCAAGTTGAGCAGCAGGCACCCAACCGCCAATACATCCTGGAAGAGGCTGTCCACCAATTTCAGCCCTTTTTGGTGGTCAATTTGATGGAGCGTCAGGAAGAGGTTAAGGACCTTGTCATGCGAATGCAGAAAGTTGCCCTGCGCATGCTTTCAACACAGGTTCACCTGGCGGGCGCCATCTACAGTGACCGCAACATTGCATGCAGCACCCGCGACTTGAAACCCGAAATCGGACTTCACCCCAATGGTATTTTGGCCCGTGCCATTCGCCAAATCGTTGCCACCATTACCAACGCGCATCATTAATTTGACATTTGGGCTTTGACATTGGGGTTTGAATGCTATGGTGTCGCATCGGCTGGCATGCCGCCATAGCCATTCTACAAGTTACTTCCGGAACACAACACTATAGGCTGTTCTACGCATTGTTTTTGATGAAAGATTCGAGTTTAACTTTGGTTTGGTTGTTCATCTTGTCGAATCGTATGCTTCTCCGTTTGATTTTTTTCTTTTCGAAGATCAATTCTCCGGTTTCGTTTTCAGAAACAATTCTGCCGGCCAAATGAACGGTGTGCAGGTGATTTTCAGATACGATTTTAATGTTTTGGGACCCATTATTGGTTTTGCGGCCGTTGTCGATGTAGTGAAAGGAGAGCCCACCATAGCCGATTTCCTCGATTTCGTACCTGCCTGGAAAATTGCTGAGAACAACATAAGCCCCGTTTCTAAGTTTATATCTTCTTCGTCTTCTGATTTTTAGGGCGAAGACGCGTTTGATGAGCTGATTCATTGGTTACACCCTTTAGTTGGATTACCACTGAATGAGAAAAAGTGGTTTCAAAGCCTTCAACCGGGCTCAAAATCAAGACGGAAACGAAACCCTATATCCGTAGTAGTGATCAATTATTTCAGGGAATTGAACAGATCGCCCAACGCAGGGATTGAATTAGAGGGGTGGTTTTGAAATCGCTTCTACTCAAACCTCGTGACAGAAACCCCATTGGCATCGCTGCCCAAATACCTATTGATTGCGAACCGAACTCAATTTAATAGAAATTTTAGTTTAATGGAACGTTTTATATGAAATGTACGATAAGCATAATAAAAGCCCCGTCAATCATCCTACTTGGTCTAATATGCCATGTCAACTTGCCTATGGCCTGAACTCGATTGCTGAAAATTCTTTTTTTCACTTTATAGCAGAATGTGAAGGATAAAGATGTGATCTATGTCACTAAATTATCCTTCAGATTTCAGCCGCCAGTCTGGCCGCCTGGTCAATGGCTCTTTTGGCATCCAATTCCGCGGCCACGTCTGCGCCGCCGATCACATGCACCGCCAGGTCACTGTCCGCGAGCTCATCGGCCAATCGTCGATTGGGTTCCTGGCCTGCGCAGACGATGACATTGTCCACGCAAAGCACCATTTTTTTATCCCGTCTGGTGATATGCAGCCCCTGGTCGTCAATGCGCTCATATTGCACGCTGTTGAGCATGGTGACCTCTTTTTGCCGCAGTTGGGCGCGGTGAATCCAGCCGGTGGTTTTGCTTAGCCCGGCCCCCACTTTGCTGCCCTTGCGCTGCAGCAAATAAACCTCCCGGTTGGATTTTGAAATTTGCGGGCCTGCCGGGTTTAAGCCTCCGGGATGGTTCAGATAAGGATCAATGCCCCACTCGTTCAGGAAGGCATCGTGATTGTCTTCCGGATGGCTCCCGCCATGGGTTAAATAGACGGCTGTGTCGAATCCTATGCCGCCGGCGCCGATGATGGCGACTTTCTGCCCCACCGGTTTTTTGTACCAGAGGACATCGATGTAGGATAACACGCATGGGTGGTCGATGCCCGGTATCGCCACCTGCCTGGGGGTGATGCCGGTGGCCACCACCACGGCATCGAACCTGTTTTGTTGCAGCAGTGCGGCGGTTGCCGTGACGTTCAAATGCACGGCTACGCCGAACAATGACATTTGATGCCTGAAATAGCGCAGGGTTTCCTTAAATTCCTGTTTGCCCGGAATTTGCAGAGCGATATTGAGCTGTCCGCCAATGTCAGCGGCTTTTTCAAAAAGCGACACCTGGTGACCGCGCTGGGCGGCGGTCATGGCAAATGAAAGACCGGCCGGCCCGGCACCCACCACGGCAATTCGCCTGGGTGCCCGGGTCGGTGTATACACGAGTTCGGTCTCATGTCCGGCCCTGGGGTTGACCAGGCACGACGCGGTTTTTCCGGCAAAGATATGATCCAGGCACGCCTGATTGCAGGCAATACAGGTGTTGATCAGGTCGGCTCGTCCGGTGGCGGCCTTGTTGACGAATTCGGCGTCGGCCAGCAGGGGCCTGGCCATGGAGATCATGTCTGCTTCGTTCCCGGCCAGCACCGCTTCGGCCACCTCCGGGGTGTTGATTCGGTTGCTGGTGATCAAGGGGACGGACACCTCCTGTTTGAGCTTGGCCGTTGCCCAGGAAAAGGCGGCGCGGGGTACCATGGCGGCAATGGTGGGGATGCGGGCTTCGTGCCAGCCGATGCCGCTGTTGATAAAGGTGACACCGGCGGATTCCAGTCGACGCGCCAGTCGTACCACCTCATCCCACGTAGACCCGTTTTCAATGAGATCCAGAAGAGACAGCCGAAAAATGATGATATATTTAGGACCCACCGCCTCACGGGTGCGCTGGACGATCTCCAGGGGAAACCGGATTCGGTTTTCATAGGATCCGCCCCATTGATCGGTGCGATGATTGGTATGGCGCACGATGAACTGGTTGATGAGATACCCCTCGGAGCCCATGATCTCGACACCGTCGTAGCCGGCCGCTTTAGCCAATCGGGCGCACCGCACAAAATCGCTGATTTGCTGTCCGATGCCTTCAGGACTCAGTTCTTTGGGTTTGAAAATATTGATGGGCGCCTGAATGGCTGAAGGCGCCACCAGCTTTTTGTGAAAGGCGTAGCGGCCGGTGTGAAGGATTTGCAGACAGATTTTGGCACCTTCAGCATGCACCGCGCGGGTAATGACACGGTGTTTTCGGGCTTCCTCTTCAGTCATCATCTTGGCGCCGTAATCGGCTATGCATCCGGCTTCATTGGGGGCGATGCCGCCTGTGACGATCAGCGCCGTGCCGCCGCGGGCGCGTTCTGCATAAAAGGCGGCCATGCGGTCATGGCCGTCGGGCAACTCCTCCAAGCCGGTGTGCATGGAACCCATGAGAACTCTGTTACGGAGTGTGGTGAATCCTATATCCAACGGTGCCAGCAGATGAGAATAGAGTGGATGAGGCATGGGTACTCCTTGGCAATGGTTATCTACTTGATGGGGGGGAACACAGAAGGATCTTAACGCCATCGCTTTGGATGAATCAAGCCAAATTCATGGGTGCCGTAAACTTGCGTTGGGTGCTATTGAGAAACCGTCAGCCGTGGATAAGTTATAATCATCTATTTTTGAATATTTTAGTTGAATCTTCAACCGGTTGTTTGTATGGGAATGCGACTGCCGTTATCAGCGGCAAAATGATGTGGTGTGGCGATTGATGGCGAACATTTATTATGTCGATGGAAAATATGTGCCGGCCGACCAGGCCGTTATACCGGTGGACGATCTGGCCATTGTCCGCGGTATCGGTGTATTTGATCTTTTGCGCACTTATAACGGCAAGCCCTATTTTCTGAAGGAGCATGTCGCCAGATTGTATCATTCCGCCCAAGAGATCAATCTTGAAATGCCGTGGTCCCAGGCAGAGATTTGCAGTGTGGTTTTGGAAACCCTGGATCGCAACGACCTTGACGAGGCCAATGCCCGCATCATTGTAACGGGAGGTTCCAGTCCGGATTTCATGACCCCTGCAGGCCGTCCCAGGCTGCTTGTGTTGGTGACGCCACTGCCCAAACTGCCCGAATGGTGGCTAACCCGTGGTGTGAAGGTGATCACCGTTCAAGTGAAGCGCAATTTCCCCGGGGCCAAGAGCATCGACTATCTGCCGGCCGCCGTTGCCCTGCGCAGGGCGCACGCCAAGGACGCCATCGAAGCGATTTATCTGGATGAACAAGGTCATGCCTTGGAAGGCACCACCAGTAATGTATTCATGTTTATGGATGACCGCCTGGTGACCCCCGGCAGCCACATCCTTTCCGGCATTACCCGCAAGGTGGTTTTATCCATCGCCCGGGACCATTATCCCATTGAGGTGAGAGCTGTCCGGCGTGAGGAACTGCTGGCGGCCCAAGAGGTGTTCATCACCGGAACCAACAAAGGTTTGGTCCCGGTGGTTCAGATCGATGAGAGCATCATCGGCAACGGCCGTCCCGGACCCATGACCCGAAATTTGATGAACTTGATGGAGATTTCGACTGAAGGAAAAACGGGAAAATAATATTGGACGACACAATTGTCGTTTTTGCTTTGCCGTCAGTAAACAACGGGAAAAAAAGCTCGACAAAAGCCATGTTTGGGCCCATAATTGTAAAAAAATTATTCTCTTGCTGCTCATAAGCCGACACTGCATTCCGGCACAATAATCCTGTCTGTCCGGGATGGATGCTTGTTCACCTGGATATGGATCTCGCAAGGATCATCTACCTGCTGACCGATATCGTACCCGTTGCCGTTTTTCCCGGACGTTTGCGCCAACTTGGAAATTTAACCTAAGCCTAACATTTTCTGAACAATTTTGTAGGCTTTTTTATTGACTTCGCTGGAGCCGGATGCAGCGGAAGAGTGGAAAGCTTTCACTCATCGCTTCGCTGCTTGCGCAGCGGGTTATGCTCAATAGAAAACAAAGGAGAAAAACACATGAGAAATGCCGTCATCGTTTCAGGAGCAAGAACTGCGGTAGGCGCTTTTGGCGGAAGCTTGAAGACCGTACCGGTCGTGGATCTGGGAGCGCTGGTGCTGAAAGAATCGCTAAAAAAGGCCGGTCTGCGGCCCGTGGCCGGCGAGACAGCCGTTCAGTATGAAGCCGACGCCATTGCCGGCCGGGGGATGATTGACTTGGAGAAGTCGTTTTACGACTACGATGACACCCTGCAACCGGTCACCGTTGATGAAGTGATCATGGGCAATGTGGTGGGTGCCGGGCAAGGGCAGAATGTGGCCCGACAGGCCATGATACACGCCGGTATCGCCAAGGAGAGCGGCGCCTTCACGGTGAACAAGGTCTGTGCTTCCGGCATGAAGGCCGTCACATTAGCCGCCCAGGCCATCGGGTGCGGTGAGGCCGACGTGATTCTGGCCGGCGGTATGGAGAACATGAGCCTGATTCCCTATGCCATACCTTCCGCCAGGTGGGGGGCGCGCATGGGCAATACCGAGATGACCGATCTGGTGGTATTCGACGGCCTGTATGAAATTTTCTATGGCTATCACATGGGGATGACGGCCGAAAACATCGCCGGAAAATATGGGATTACTCGACAAGAGCAGGACGAACTGGGCGCAATGAGTCACCAGCGGGCGCTTGCGGCCATTGCCGATGGGCGGTTTAAAAATGAGATCGTCCCGGTATCGATTCCCCAGCGCAAAGGCGACCCGCTGATCTTCGATACGGACGAGCGTCCCATGGAAACCACCGCCGAAAAAATGGCCAAACTGCGTCCCGCCTTCAAGAAAGACGGCACCGTCACGGCCGGCAATGCGTCGGGTATCAATGACGCGGCTGCGGCCCTGCTCATCATGTCGGAAGAAAAAGCCACGGAACTGGGCCTCAAACCGCTGGCCAGGATAAGGGCTTGGTCAAGCGGCGGAGTGGACCCCGCCTACATGGGACTGGGCCCCATTCCAGCCGTACGCAAATTGTTCAGCAAAGCGAACCTGGGCATGGATGATATGGGGGTGGTGGAACTCAACGAAGCGTTTGCCGTTCAGGCCATCGCCTGCATGCGCGAGCTCAATATCAGCCCGGAGATTGCCAATTTGATGGGCAGCGGCATCTCCATCGGACATCCCATCGGCTGCACCGGAGCCCGTATCATCTTGACGTTGATGGGCGAGATGCTCCGGGGAGGGCATGCTTTGGGACTGGCCAGCTTATGTATCGGTGGCGGTCAGGGGATGGCCACCGTACTGGAACAGATATAAACCGAATATTTTCATATTTCAATCAAGGAGGGGACTATGTTGGCAATCAAGGACGCGGTGGCGGTGATCACCGGCGGAGCAAGTGGCATCGGTCTTGAAATGGCCAGGTACTGGCTGCAAAACGGGGGTAAGGTCGTCATCGGCGATGTGGTTGAAGACGCATTGGAAAAAGTTTCCAAAGAGCTGCAGGGCGACGTGGCCACGGTGTTGTGCAACGTGACCCAGGAAGATGATTGCGCCAAGCTCGCGGACACGGCCATTGAAAAATTCGGCCAAATCAATCTGGTGGCACCCTTTGCCGGCATCATCAAAGACGGCATGATGGTGTCGACGGACAGAGAGACCGGCAAAGTCAATCGCAAGATGACGCTGGGGCAGTTTCAAATGGTCATCGACATCAACCTCACCGGCGTATTTCTCACGGTGCGCGAGTGTGCCGAAAGAATGATCAACAACAATTGCAAGGGCCTCATATGCCTGGTCTCTTCCACGGGTTCATTGGGTACGGCCGGACAGATCAATTACGCCTCCACCAAGGCGGCCATGTCGGTGATGCCCAAGGTGATCACGGCGGAGTTTTTCAGGCGGGGCCTGGCGGACAAAATACGCTGTGTGGCGGTGGCGCCGGGATATGTGGGCACGCCCATGGTCAAAGGCATGCCGCAGAAAGTATTGGATAAAATTGTTGACCAGGTGCCCATCGGCCGGTTGATCGAGCCGGAAGAAGTGGCTGCGTTCGTGGCGGATATCTATCGCAATGAAGCATTGGCCGGAGATGTGTATTTCATCCATGGCGGACTTCGTTTGGGATCCAAAGGGTAACGCGCCTCAACCTGACGGATAATGACAATCAAGAGGTGAGCGATGACCGAAAAGAGAGAGACTGATTCTGCTTTTATGGATTGGGGTGATATGTTCTCCAACTTCTGGGCTCCCATGATGGACAATTGGGCCAATTTGTTCAATTGGGATACCGGGCAGCAATCATCAGCGAAAAAAGGGCGCATCGGCGAGTCCATGCAGACGACGGCCCGAATGTGGCAGACCATGGTGGGGGCCTTGAGCCAACCCGAGGCCCTGGAGACCTTTCAAAAAGCCACCCAGATGACCCCTGAAATTGCATTGGGATTTGTCCAAAGCTGTTTGAACGGTTTTACGGACTTTCAGGCCCATATTCATGACTGGCTCAAAAAGAGAGGGGAAGCCAAGGACCCTGTAGACGTCCAGGCCCTGGACAAGGAATTCCTTCGCCGCTGGAAGCAGGCTTATGAAAAGGAGTTCAGCCAGTACCTGAAGATTCCCCAAATCGGACTGGGCCGCTTCTATCAGGAAAGAGCCATGCATGCCGCCGACAAGGCGAACGTTTTTCAGAGCACGCTGTCGGAGTTTCTGCACATGCTTTACCTGCCCGTGGAGGAAGCCTTCAAAAGTCTGCAGGAGAAGATGGTCGAGATGGCCGAAGAGGAAGGGCCGCTGGATGAAAAGTCCAAGACCTATTACAATCTCTGGATCAAGCTGCTCGAAGGCCATTACATGGAACTTTTCAAACAACCGGAATACATCGACAGCCTGACCAAAACCCTTGGTGCGCTGGAGGAGTACTCTGCGGCCCGCCAGGCAGTGATCAAAGATTTTTTAAAGGCTAATTCCATTCCCACCCACAACGAGCTTGACGATCTCTACAAGGAGATCTATCTGCTGAAGAAACGGATGCGGGAGTTTGAAAGGAAAAAATAGGGCATGGCCGGCGACAAGCGTGAAATAATTTTTTGAGGTTTGAAATAGGGGGGACAAATCATGGCTCAGGGAAAGATACCCGTTGACCTGATAATGAAACATCTGGCCCAAGAGGCTGAGATGGCTCAACAGCGAATCGGCAAGGCGGCGGATGTGCTGTTGGGGGAGATCGATGCCGATATCGCCACCACGCCCTACAATGTGGTGTATGAACAAGACCGTGTCAAACTGAAACACTACCGGCCGGTCACCGAAAAGCAGGTCAAGACGCCGCTGTTGTTGATCTACGCCTTGATCAACAGGGAGACCATGCTTGACCTGCAGCCCGGCAGGAGCGTGGTGCAAAATTTTTTGGCCCAGGGGGTGGATGTCTACATGATCGACTGGGGCTATCCCACGCGCAAGGACCGCTATGTGGGCATCGATGATCATGTGAATGTCTATATCAATGATATCGTCGATTTTATTCGTGAAGAGAACAAGGTGTCCAGGATCAATATCATGGGCATTTGCATGGGGGGCACCTTCAGCGTCATTTTCTCCGCCCTGCATCCCGAGAAAGTTCAAAATCTGATCACCACCGTCACACCCACCCACTTCGAGGTTGACACCGGCCTGCTCAACATCTGGATGAGAAACATCCCGGTGGACCGCATCACGGATACCTACGGTAATATCCCCGGTGATTTTTTGAACTTTGGATTTCTCCTGCTCAATCCGGCGCGATTGATGATTGACAAGTACGTGGGCTTTTTTGAGAATGTGGCCAACAAGCAGTTCGTGGAGAACTTTGTTCGCATGGAGAAGTGGATTTTCGACAGTCCCGATATCCCGGGAGAAACCTTTCGCGAGTTCATCCGGGATTGCTACCAGAAGAACTTGCTGATTCAGAGCAAAATGGTGGTGGGGGGCAAACGGGTGGATCTGAAAAAGGTCGCCATGCCGCTGCTCAATATCTACGGCAAGTTCGACCATCTGGTGCCGCCCGAAGCCTGCGAGCAGCTCACCAGCAAGGTGGGAAGCAAAGATACCGAAGACATCTGCCTGAAAACCGGGCATATCGGCATCTACGTCAGTTCCAAGTGCCAGGCCGAGCTTGCGCCCAAAATTGCCTCCTGGCTCAAGGAGCGGGATCAGCAGCCGGCCGGGCGAAAAAAGAAGGCAACTGCGTCAGGGACAAAAACAAAAAAGCGGGAGGTCAAGGTTAAGACGGCCACATCAGCGCCCAAAGATAGAAAGCAACCGGCCAAGGCGAAAGCGGCGGCTTCCGAGCCCAAGGCCAAAAAGCAGCGGACCGAAACCAAAACCGCCCGGGTATAGGCGCTGCCGGCCGAAAACCCCTATTGTTGCATAAACAACACGGCTAAAAAAGGAGACGGCTGATGACAACGGAGAAAGATTATTTTCAAACATTTTGCAACCTCAGCCAAGCTTTCGGCACGGCCGCCACGGTGGAAGAGTTGTTGGAGCTGATCGTTCAGAACGCCACCGAAGCCATGAAAGGCAAGGCATCCTGTTTGTTCCTGGCGGATCAGAAACAGGATGTTTTCGTACCCAAGGCGCAAACCGGGCTGTCCGAAAATTACCTGCACGCCAACCCCATCAAGGCAAAAAAAGTAGTGGGCGCGCTTAGGAAAGAAGGCCATCTCGTGTTCGAGGATGCCACCAGCGATCCGCGTTTGGAGCATCATAAAGCCAAAAAGGCCGAGGGCATCGCCTCCATCCTCACGGTTCCGGTCATGGTGGACGGCCGCTGCGTCGGGGTTCTGTCGCTGTATACCGCCAAAAAAAGAGCCTTTTCGGATGACGACATCTTTTTTTTAAAGGCATTGGCGTCCAACGGCGGAATCGCCCTCAAGAAGGCCCGCCTGCTATCGCGCATCGAGAAGAACTCCATCCTCTTTCTTGAACTGGCTTCGGCCATCAATTCAAGCCTGGACATCAAGCAGGTGCTGAACAACATGGGGGAAAAAACCTGCAAAGCGCTGGGCATGAAAGGGGTCACCATCCGGTTGCTGAACGAAGACACCAACTCGTTGGAGATGGTCTCCTCCTATGGCTTGAGCGAAGCATTCCTGAGCAAGGGTGCCGTGTCGGCCGAAAAGAGCATCACCGCGGCCCTCAAGGGAGAAACCGTTGTGATTGAAGATATTGCCAACGACGATCGCCTGCAATATCCAAAGGAGACCAAAAAGGAAGGCATCAATTCCATGGTGTGCGTCCCCATACGTTCCCGTGAGCGCATCATCGGCGTGATGCGGCTCTATTCGGAATGCCGCCGGAAATACCCTCAGGATTTTATCACCATCGTGGAAGCATTGGCCCATACGGGCGCTCTGGCGATCCAGAATGCCTCCATGTATCTGGCCCTCAAGGAAGACAAGGAGAGCCTTGAGGAGGATATTTGGCGGCACAGGTCCTATTTTTAAAAAACAGTTTAACTTACATTGATAAGGAGAACCTATGAAGGAGCAAACGCAAGTGCTGAAACAGATGGCCCAAATGAACAAAATGGCATTTGACAACAGCTTCAACATGATGATGAGTGCCTTTGAGCAGAACAAGCTGATGCTCAACACTTTCTTAAGTCAGCCGTCTGTTATACCCAAAGAGGGGAAAAAGGCCATTGAGGAATGGTTGAAAAAGTACAAAGAAGGTTGCGAAGGGCTAAAGAAGATGGCCGATGAAGGCTATGCCATGATAGACAAGTATATGTCCGAAGCGGCTAAGTAGTGTTATCCTGCTATAGCGAAGTAAGCCAATGCCTATTCAGAGGATGATTTAAAACCGGGCCTTTCAGGCCCGGTTTTTTTGTTTCATGTATTGTGATGTATGAATTCCATTTCACATAACATGTAACATATATTACATACCACCTGGCACATGAGATGTATTTGTCATTTTGTTCAATCGTTCGATGGCACCATAACCCGTAAATTTAAAAACCAATATTGTTTTTACAGGGCTTTTCAATCTAATTTAGAAAAACTTCCATATTTAGGCATAAATTTTGCGTGATTGCATTCATGGAGCCCACTGCAACATCCAACGACATTTGTGAATATAACCATGCATTAAAGCTCTGATTTCCGACGGCTGTTAAGTGAGCGGAAGGTTTTCTACTTCAATTAAAGTTCTTTTTGCATTTCCATTGCGTATTCTATCTCGTTCATCAAAGTAGAATCGCGTCACCAATATCGATTCATCTATCACCAATTCCAAGTAGAGCAAATATCGCGGCTCAGAGGGCTTGGCCTATGGCTCGCTACCTCCATACTTGAGAGACAGCAAGCTGATTAATCCCGACCGTTGCATCATCAGGATGAAAGGAGGTGAAAAACGATATAACGCGTAGAAGAGATTGAAGAATAGTGGGGACATCGAGGGAAGGTGGAAGAATGTGAATAATAATATATAAGAAGAGGAGGATATCATGGGCAAAATTCCAAAACTGAATTTAATTTCAATTTTAATTATTGCTATTTCTTTGTTATCCTTTCAATCGGTACTTGCAGTTCCGGTTACTGTCAGCGATGTGCCAGGATATGGTTATAATAGTGCAGCTTATCAAGACGGAGGAAGATACGTTGGCTGCGGACCGACGTCAGCTGTCATGATTTTAGACACATACGATAACCGCCTGTCCGGGGCCGACGGCGCCCCTGGAGATCTCGTTGCCGATCCATTGTCAACTGCCTGGGATTTGCACTTTAACTATATGAATACAGATGCAGGTGGATTTGGCTCCCCGTCGGATTTCCATTATGGAATTGAAGACTATGCACTTGATCAGGGGTTTATTTTAGATGCTGTTATTCATGTGGAGTCTACCACATATAACCCGGCAGATTGGGGCTATTCTTATGGTGATGATTTAATTGCCGATGCCGATTTCTGGGATACAAACACCTGGGATATCGATGACAACGCTTTTCTGAATTTTATTGCGGCTGAAATAGACATTGGCGCTCCGGTAGTGGTAACAGTCGATTCAGACGGTAACGGTAGTGATGATCATTGGATGGTCGCTGTAGGGTATGACATGGAGGCAGGCCAGTGGGCCGGCTACAATACATGGGACAGCAGCCTACATTGGTATGATGTTGAATCGGCCTTTCTTGCAGGTAATACGATGGGTATTGCCTTTGTTCGAACCTTTGATTTCCTCGGTCCCGTAGATGGCGATGACGATGTTACTCCTACTCCCGAACCTAATACCATATTTCTTCTGGTCACCGGGATAGTGTGTCTTGCAGGTTTTGGAAGACATAAGTTAATAAAGTAAGTATATTTCATAAGGGAGATATCAGGTCGTAGCAGTGGAAGCGAGGAGACGACGTTAAGCGTTCAAATAACCTTTATAAAGCTCGAATGACGGTGGTTTAAGAGGATTGATTTTCTCTTTTACCACCGTTCTGTTTGGGCCGACGATGACAGATCAAATACAAAGCTCCTTAAACTGTAATATCCTATCCACCTGGTCCGCGATTTCACGGGTGGCTACCTGCGGTCTTTGCGCCGCTTCTTTCTCCATTGATTTAAAAGCCTTCCGCTGGATGCGGTCTTTGCCCGCCACAAGCCGCACCACGGCCTGGAGCAGAAAAAAGCTCAGAAGCAGTACGATGGCGATGGTCAGCAAGGCATGCAGAAAAAAGTCGGCAGAGAGATACCGGCCGGTGAAAAATCCGGAGGCGGTCAACCAGCCTACATAGACCATGATGGCTACCCCCGGAAGGTTGAAGATCAATTGCAGCACCAGATGACTGAGTCCTGTGGCATATCTGTTGATTTTTTTGTCCAGCGCATCGGACCATAAATTGTCAAGGGATTGACCGACGCCTTCGTTTTCCGGGGCCAGGGTGTCCAACGCGCGAATGCCGGGGTGGAATCCGCCTTTGATCAATTCTTCGGCGATGTCGGGCCACAGGGTCAGCATGGTCCGGCGGAAACTGTCCAGGGCTGCGTCCACGCGATTGCGGTCGTTGAGCATGGCCAGGGCCGATCGGCTCTCTTTGAACTTTCGCCACGAGGAGATCATGCCCCACACCTGGCTCAGAGGATTGCCAAAGCGCAGCAGGGCGGTCAATCCGCTGCCGAAAACGATCAGCCGGGACCAGATGGCCACCAGCCAACCCACCGGTCCCAGCCAGCGCTGGGCCAAAGCCTGGTATAGCCTGACGTTCACACCCAAGACTTGGCGGCGGTCGTCGGCCCGCAGGAGGGTGATAGCGGCCTGTATGCCTTGCTGCTCGGCGGCCAACATCTTCTCGGCGGCCACGGCCAGGTGGGCCTGGTGGCGATGAACGGTGTCGCGAACCTGCTCCATCACATAATTGCGTATCTGTGCGGCGTTGGCGATGCGCAGATCCATGCCGGCCGCCGGACGTTTCATGGCCTCCATCACCAGTTCGCGCAGTCGATCAAACTGGTCCAAATCGTGTCGCGGCCCGGCCTGGTCGTCCCATTGGGGGTTTTGCAGCTGGCTGCGGGCTGAAATCAAAAGCATGGCTTCCGGGCGTGTTTGCCATGCCTGTTGAAGGTAGTTGTCAAAGTCGGGGCCGATGCTTGCACCGAGTTCTTCGGCGCTGTGGCGGTCACATTTGTTGACCACGGCAACCAGGGAGCCGCCATTGAATCTTCGTACCAAAGGCGCCATGAAATCGATGTGATCTCTGCGTTTGGGGTTCTGGGCATCGAAGACGCACACCAGCACATCGGATCGCGACACGATTTGGTGCAGCAATTCCAAATGGGACGGGCTCCGGGTGCTGTCGGTGTCCGGTGTGTCCACCAGAATCAGATGGTCCAAATTCTTGGTCGCCGGGCTTGAGCGTATGGTGATTTGCCCGTCGTTGAAAGGTCCTAAAAGCTGCCGGGCGGCTTGGGCATCATTGGCCAGTACCACCAGGTCCCTTGTGGTGGGGCGTTCGACGCCCGTGGGAGATAGATCGTCAGTGCCGGACAAGGCGTTGAACACCGTGGATTTGCCGGCACCCGAGGGACCGATCAAGGTCACCACCAGGCGGCCGTCGATACGTTCCTGCAACCCTTTGATCATACATCCGGCTTCAGCAGCCTGTTTGGCTAATACGGAGGCCGGCTGCCATAAAGGGGTTTGGCCCAACCGCTTTTCGATATCAATGATATCGCGCAAATGGGATTCGATTTGGCCGAGGGTGTTCAGGGCGATGAGATGGGGGTTGGCCATTTATTTGCTCCTAAGCTGGTTCTCTTTCTTATAAATATCGATACCCGGTTATCCATAAAGCCCAAGTTGGTTGAAAACGTCGTTCTGCGGGCGAGGATAAACCCCATAAGCGCTCAAATAAGGATATTTTGCAGATTTTTTAGGTTTCGCTAATACCGCCTTCTGAACCGGTCGGGACAGAGCCCGACCCTACCCGGGAACCCTCAAAACGCCAGGTACCGGAGTGATTAGCGTAGGGCCGGCCTCTGCGCCGGCCTGGTATAAAATCCCATATCCTGCATAGAGGTTGTCTTACCATTATTCTTAATTAAGCGCTTATGGGGTTTATCCCCGCCCGCTTAAGCTTTTGCCAGCGCCTGATCAATCTTTTGCACCAGATCTGCGGATCGGTTTTTTGCCTCGCGGACGGTGTCGAGCACTTCTCCGCTGATTTGCGCTTCAAACAGTTCGTCCACCACCTTGAACTTGTGTTCCAGCCATGTTCTTGCCAAAGGTCCCAGCATCTGCTCCAGTTGTTTGCGATCGGCACCGGACATACCGGCTGTGGCCGGTATGGCGATCAAAGCGTAAAGATCGTGCAGACCGAACAATCCGGTCAATTTGACTTTGATGCCGGCCGCCCCCACCGGATCGCCGGTGTGCAGGATATAGGTGATGGCTGCCGTGGCTGGAATCACATTGAGCATGGCGGCGAAGGTCTGGCGAATTTGATCCATGATGTTCATGCGTTGACGCAGTTGATCGGCCAGTAATTTGAGGTCGCTGTCCAGTTGGGTGGACCAACGCAGTACTTTATCTTTTTGATCCGAGATGGTTTGCAGGGTTGTTTCCCATGGTTTTTGCCCCAATCGTGCCTGGGCGGCACGGGCCACCGCCGGAGCCGGTACGGATTGCGAATTCACCGAAAGATCCGGGCCGATGCTTTTTTGATAGAGCTGGTTGGCGGCGGTGAGCAGGTCCATCTCCAACTGGCGGGCGAGCTCCTCTTCCGAAGAGGGCGGCTTTTTCATCGGATCGGCACCCTTGAATCGCTGAACCGTCTTGATCACTGTTTTTAGCGGCCATTCGATGACTTTGCCGGTGCTGCGCATGAATTTGATATGGGGAGGATCGCTTTCCAGCCAGATTTGCGCAAAGCGGCGCAGCACCCGGTCCGTGGGAAAGCGGGAAAGGGCCATTTGCACGCAACGGTTTTGGGCGGTTTCCAGGGCGTGGGCATATTGATTCAGATGAGATTGGGCACCATGGATCTGCCCGGCCATTTGACGGGCCTGCTCCATGGCGTCTTCAAACATGGTTCCCAACAAATGGGCGCGTATAGGGGTTGGATCCAGTTCGGCCAAAGCCACGCTCAAAGCAGGGCTTGTATCTTCAACCGGACGCAACTGCATGGGCTTCTCTCCGGCTGCCACGGCATTGTCTTCATCGGCCCGGTAAATGCCCAACACATGACCGCTGCCGCTGGTGCCGTAGATATTGCGTTCCACGGTGAGGGCGTGTTCCCGAACCTCGGCGGCGGTGTAACCGGGATAGACACGGTAGATCAAATAGCAGGGCCGGGTGCCCATACCGGTGAGCATGCGGGCGATAAAATCGGTGTTGTCCAGATTATTGTAGGTGGCGTTGGTAAAGATGTAAATGAACACATCGGCCACTTCCAGGCATTGGCGGGCCAGATCGCGGTTGGTGTATTGGCCCTTGGCGCCGGTGTCGATGTCCGGTGTGTCCAGCAGCACCACCCTCTGCGGAACGGTGTCATTTTCAAAATAGAGGGGCGGACCCGGCGATAAAAGCTGCTCCTGGTTTTCGAGAGGACCGGGCACCCCCTCGAAGGTGTGGCCCAAATAGTCGAGGATGGGGCTTGGGTGATGGGCCATTTCTCTTGTGGCCACAAGGACGCGCCGGTTCAATCCTGCGCGCCCCCCCACCGGTGACACCGGTTGGCCGATCAGGGCGTTGAACAGGGTCGACTTGCCGGTGGAACCGCCCCCGCAGATGGCCGCCACCAGCGGCATGTCGTGTTGAA
>JASFER010000017.1:0-42323 GCA_050124755.1 Desulfobacteraceae bacterium | reverse complement strand
AATGATATGAATGAGCTTGTCACAAGGGAAAAAGGAGGGGTCATCTGCCGATCGATTTTGGGAATTCTGAAAGAACCCTTGAACTGCGTCGAATGGGTCTTGCAGGTCGGGTCCAGTCAAAACACTTTCAAGAGTTGTCCAATCTTCATCGTACCCATCGGGATTTGTGCGCAAAAATTGAATTGCGGCCCTCAATCGAGGTAGCTGAGTCTGTGCAGATGGTGTGAACAGGAGCCTGAATTCCTGGAAATTAAACAGCCAGTACGGAATGGTTATACAATCTTTCTCACCGGCAGCAGGCCTTTTCACTTTATATACAGCACAATCCCTGCGCCCAGAGAACGCATGCCCGTACTCGCCATTTATATCAAGCACCAGGAACCTTGCTGATGGGAATAACAACCTTCCATCTTTATTGGCATTTAGGATATTATGGATAATAGCCGCAACGGTGCAGCTTTTCCCTGCGCCGGTGCTTCCTAATACAGCGCTGTGAGTCCCAAACAGCTTATTGATATTAAGACAGACCCTAAGGGAATTATTAGACGCTAAACTTGCTATCCAAATATATTTGTGTGCATCTTCCTGCGCTTCAAGGCCGAAAATAGTTTCTAATTCCTCTTGTGTGATAAACCATATTGGATCATCAATTGTGGGGTAGTTTAGGACGCCTCGCTGAAACTTCCTTTTAACCTCTGTTCCATCATTTTCCGGCACAATCGTTCCAACAAGTGAAATATCTATGATCCGCCAAATCTCCTGGCCTAAACTCTGGCTTTCTTGTCGCTTAGCGAGAGGCTCATGTTCTTCAACCTTCAGGGAAGTTACAATGCCAATAGCAAGATCAGCTCCAATCGGGATCGCGACATAATGACCGACGCGAGCGATTTCATGGACGCCACTAAAATGAGATTGTACTAACGCTTCACGTCCTGGGATAAGGTATCCGGACACACTATCCCCGACTACTCGGTAAACCCGCGCAAATTCTCTTTTTGATTCTTTCATGATACCGCCGTTATTAACGGTTTTGACTTGTCTGTATCAAGGTCTGCCTGATGACTTCGAAAGGATCTTCTTCATGCACGTCTGGCATTACATCTATGACAAAATTTTTCCAATATGCCATTTTTCCGCCTATGAAGAATATTCGCGGATCATTGGTGGCCGCGAACTTCTCAAGAATATGATTCACAGAAACGGTTTGATCAAAATAATAACTGTTTTCTTTATCTTCATCATCGATATCTGGTTCGAAATGAGGATGTACTATAACAAGGGTAAAGCTCGGATGTGCAAGGCCCTGACGTATCACAGCATTTACATGCTCATCATTAAATCCGTACCCAACGGTAAACAGGACAGTTTGAGGCCGAGCCACAAATCCGCTGAACCGTCTGAACAATTCAGAATAGGGAAAACCAAGAACTTCCCCATATTTATTTGGGCTTGGATAAACGAGAAGGGGCAGACTGGAACCAGCGATTTGCTCTGCGGCAACTGTCTGAAATGGTCTTTCTTCGATATCATAAGGATCTGAGGGATCTTTCGATGCTGTCCATACTATTGAGCCGTGCAATTTGACAAGATGGACGACTCGATCATAAAAATGGGGTTTTGGCTGCTCGCCGGGATCTACTCTATGGAAATCGATATCAAATTCTTCAGGCCAGAACCTTCTATGGGACACTCCTGAAAAGCCATTTACGTAGTGAATACCTATATCATCGCAGGCACTCTCAACAAGAAGGTCATAATTAGTCGCAAACAGATGTAGCCGTCTTTGGTTTTGCCTGCGGAATGCGAGGCATTTTTTAAGGAATATATGGTGGGTTATTCGGCCTTCAAAATCACGGTTGTCCGTGGGGGCACTGCACAATTCAAATACGTTATCCCTAAAAATTGATATGGCTTTTTTAATATTCGATTTTGTAAGTTGTGTATTCTTTTGCATCCCCCCGAATCGTAAGTAAGATCTGTTAGCTTGCAATTCAGACAGTGCTGCGGCACATATAAGATGAGCAGCCACTTTCTCGATATTAATATCAGCATAGCTTAATTTATCGTCTTTATCGGGCATTGTGAAAGCTTTTTTGCCTTCCCAGGCTGATTTAAGAACGGCCGGCCAGAAATTTTCATCTTCAGAAAAACATTCATTAGTGATCAGGGGCAGGATCGTTTTGGAAAGATCAGACATGGTGGGAGCTCCAGCATCAATCGATGTACCTGAGCCCATTAAAAAACCGACATTATCTAGTGCCAACAGCTTTCGCAAATGGCCCTTCGTAATATCGGCAGCTGAAGACTGTTGATTGTCTTCAATAAGATTCTTACCTCCACAATATAGATGCCCTCCTCCATCTGATTTCTCTGAATCTGGCATATGTGTCCTCGCAATAAAATTTGTGAGCAATCAAAAAGCAGGCATATGGTTGGCGCTTAGGCCCATCGTGATCATATTATCATAATGAATCGTTTCACTTAAAGTCAAGAATATTCGGCAGTTAAAGAAGGCCTGCATAATTGGCCTACCCCTAAGATTCGTCCATAATCGGGTGGTACCTTATTCCCTCTGCGCCAGCTCTTCCGCAATCATCTCCGCTTGCCTTAATACCGTCTCCGTCGCAAGTTTTTGCATATCCGGCGGGTAACCATATTGCCGCAAGGTCCGCTTGACGATGACCTTCAATTTGGCTTTGACGCTCTCCTTGATGGTCCAGTCGATAGAGGCATTTGCCTTGACCCGTTCGAATAGCACCACCGCAAGCTCTCTGAGCTTATCCTTTTCCATCACCTCGCGTGCACTCTTGTTGTTGGCAATGGCTGTGTAAAAGGCATACTCAAAATCCGACAGCCCCATCTCCTGGGGCTCTTTATCCATCTTTTGGATATTTTTCCCCAGAGCGATTAGCTCCTCAATCACCTCGGCCGCAGTAAGGATCTTGTTGTGGTAGCGCTTGATGGAAGCTTCCAGCATCTCCATGAGCGATTTGCCCTGGATCAGATTCTTCCTGATTCTCGCTCGGATCTCATCGTTGAGCAGTTTTTTCATGACCTCCAGGGCAATGTTTTTATGCTCCATGTTTTTGACTTCCAGAAGAAACTCTTCCGAAAGAATCGATATATCCGGCTTCTTGATACCGGCCGCATCAAACAGATCGACCACTTGCTCGCTCACCAAAGCTTTGTCGATCACCTGGCGAATGGCTGTTTCGATATCCTCATTCGTTTTGCCGGTACCGGTGGTATCGAATTTGGCCAATCGCGCCTTGACCGCTTGAAAAAAGGCCACTTCGTCTTTAACGTCCATGGCCTGTTCGTGGGGAATGGCAATGGCAAACGCCTGGGACAACGCCGTCACCTCGTTGATGTAACGCTTCTTCCCGTTTTCCAAACCAAGGATATGTTCCTCGGCTTCAAGAATCAGGGAAAGCTTTCGGCCGGTGTCCGCATCAAAATACGCCTCATAGGCAAACCCATGAAACATCTGGGACACCACTTCAAGTTTCTCCAACATCGCCTGCACTGCTTTGGCCTGGGTAATAGCAGGGTCGCCCTTGCCGCCGCTATCCGAGTAAAACGACAACGCCCGTTTTAAATCCGAGGCGATCCCGAGATAGTCCACCACCAGCCCCCCGGGCTTGTCCTTGTAAACGCGGTTCACCCGGGCAATGGCCTGCATCAGGTTGTGGCCTTGCATGGGCTTGTCGATATAAAGGGTATGCATGGAGGGCACATCAAAGCCGGTAAGCCACATATCACGCACAATCACCAAGCGGAGATTGTCCTCCGGATCTTTCATCCGGTCTGCCAACACCCGGCGCTGATCTTTGGTGGTGTGGTGCCTGGCGATTTCAGGTCCGTCGTTGGAGGCCGACGTCATCACCACCTTAAGCGCACCGTTTTTCAACTCGTCACTGTGCCACGCCGGCCGGATATTGATGATTTCGCGATACAATTCAGCGGCGATCCTGCGTGACATGGCCACCACCATTGCCTTGCCTTCGGGAAACACCTCCTGGCGGAGTTCAAAATGATCCACAATATCCCGGGCAATGAGCTTAATCCGGTTTTCACTGCCCACAAGG
Organism: Desulfobacteraceae bacterium; assembly: GCA_050124755.1. Classification (GTDB taxonomy): domain Bacteria; phylum Desulfobacterota; class Desulfobacteria; order Desulfobacterales; family Desulfosarcinaceae; genus JARRKU01. Next base: position 38,235 of record JASFER010000017.1, on the reverse strand, counting down.
GCTTCTAACTGGGTCCATTTGGCCTTGGCCTTTTGAGCATCGGTCAAATCCTTTTCTTCCAGGTCGGCATCCAGCTCGGCAACCAGTTTTTTGCCCTCTTCGCTCAGATTGATTTTGGCCAACCTGCTTTCGTAATAAATCTTGACCGTGGCCCCATCCTCAACCGCCTGGGCCACATCATACACATCCACATAATTGCCAAAAACCGCTGGGGTGTTCACATCGGTCTTTTCAATGGGTGTACCCGTAAAGCCAAGATAGGTCGCATGGGGCAGGGCATCGCGCAAATACTTAGCAAAGCCGTAAACCACCTTTTGGCCGATCACGTTGCCGTCCTTATCCTTGTCGTCAATGATCTTGGCCTTAAAACCATACTGGGTCCGGTGGGCCTCATCGGCAATGACAATGATATTCTCCCTCTGCGAAAGGGTATCGTACACATTACCCTCTTCGGGCTGGAACTTCTGGATCGTCGTAAAGATCACCCCACCCGAGGCCACCTTGAGCAGGGTTTTCAAATGAACCCGGTCTTCGGCCTGCACCGGTTCCTGCCGAAGCAACTGTCTGGAAGCCGCAAAGGTGTCGAACAGTTGATCGTCCAAATCGTTGCGGTCGGTAATCACCACGACCGTGGGGTTATCCATGGCAAGGACAATCTTGCCCGTATAAAACACCATGGACAATGATTTGCCGCTGCCCTGAGTGTGCCACACTACCCCGCCTTTTCGATCCCCCTCAGGCTGTTGGGCCACGCCCGATAAACCATGGCTGGCCGGGGAAATGCCCACATCGGCACCGTCGTAGATATCTCTTTTCGGCGCCTGGTAATTGGCCGCCCGCAAAGTGGAGACCACCGCCCGGTTGACGGCATAGTACTGGTGATAGGCCGCGATCTTTTTCACCGTCTGAACGGAAATAATTCTCGTTTCCCGGTCCTCTTTCTTGCTCTTTTCAAACACCACAAAATGACGCAGCAGATCCAGAAGGGTCTTCTTGTTCAACATCCCCTTGATCAATGTTTCCAACTGCCCCACAAGCGGCGAGGCCTCCGATAGCCCGTCGGCGCTCTTCCAGGCCATAAAGCGTGTAAAGCCCGCGGATATGGACCCGGTCCTGGCTTCCAGGCCATCCGAGGCAACCAGCAAACCATTGTAAGTAAACAAACCGGGAACGGCCTGCTTGTAAGTCTGAAGCTGCCGGAAGGCCGATCGGACCGTGGCGTTTTCATCCGCAGGATTCTTTAATTCAATCACCACCAGGGGCAGGCCATTGACAAACAGCACCACATCCGGTCGCTTGTTTACATTGTTGGCCATCACCGTGAACTGATTGGCCACCAAAAAATCGTTATTCTCCGGACAGTCGAAATCTACGATCCACACCAGATCGCCCCGGCTGCGTCCTTGCTTTTGAAAAGTCACCTTGATGCCTTCGGTGAGCATGCGGTGAAACGCTTCGTTGTTGGCAATCAATTCAGGCGAACTGAGCCGCTGCAGCTGTTTGACGGCATCTTCCCGGGCGGCTGGTGGAACATCGGGATTGATGCGCCCCACCGCAGCGCGCAACCGATCCAGCAACAGAACATCTTCAAACGAATCCCGCTCCGGCGTTTCGCTGTCCGGCGCCATGGACGGCGCATAGACATACTCATAACCCGCCTTTTCCAGGAGTTCGACGGTGAACTTTTCAATGGCCGATTCGGTGATTTTCGTCGTCAATATTGCGTCCTTCCCGAAAAAGATAATCCGGCAATGGTCTCGCACCGATATTGCGTGATCTGGCTGTTGCTTTGAGATGGGTAATCGATGGTTTCAATATTCAGAGCAATCATTTTACTCACACTCAATTCGCCACCAAGCCCACCTTTAAATCCAATTTTTCCCGAAACTCTATGGGAATATCGTTCCAGTGTTCAGCCAGGATATCCACTAATTGCTTGCCATTAATTAGTCCGATCCTTGGAAAGCCTATCTCAACAGCTATTTCTTTGGCATTTTTTTGATAATCGGCAGTCGTAATAAAAGCGCCTTGGCCGCCTGATGGAATATTTGCCCGTAGTGCCTTGACCACATTCGCACTTATTTTGGCCCCTAATTTATAGCGCTTTGCTTGCACGAAGAGTTTTATCTTGGCCAGGTTCGCCACATCCAATTCACCGGTCACATCCACGCCACCATCGCCGACTTTCCCCTTATGTTCAGACTCCTCAAAACCGAGAGCGGTCAAAATGTGAGTGATCAATATCTCAAACTCCCGATCATCCAATTCCAATATTCGATTTAGAACGGATTTATAATAATCGTACTCAACATTTTTCTCGTAGGGTATTAAGTCCGGTCGGCCTATGGTAGTGAAAAAATTCTTCTTATGATTGATCTTAAAAACTGTAAGGGAAGAACGAATGGTATTCTGAAAAGGGACTGAAAACAGGCTTCGTTGAACCGGTTCTGTATTCCATTTTATTTTTTTACGATGCGGGTAAGGGCAACTGTCTGAATCAGCACTGTAATAATATGGGTTCTTTTCAACCACGCCGTAATAAATAAATTCGGTATTTGATGCAGGTACGATCACATAGTCACCGGCTTGGATTTCCAGAAGAAACCGAGCGATCTGTCCGACCTGCTGCCCGATCACTACATTACTGGTGTCGTTCGGATGAGCCTTCTTATAGAGCGGATATAACTCGTCCCGGGTCTTGATTTCAGATAGATCTGTTTCAGGAATCCAGCCGATGGCAGCATAACCGCCGTCAATGAATAATTGGGCATAAGTGCCAAATTCAGCCCTAACGCAATAAATCTCCATCGGTCTCTTCCTTATATGCTTTTAATTCCGACGAATACGCCCGGTAGTCCACATTAAAGAGGATCTCGCTGGCCGGAAAGGCGTAATCCCCCATTTCAAACTCACCAAAAAGATCATCCCAAAAATCGTTGAACGATTCATTTTCCGTGTAACTCATTTTAGTTTCAATGGGTTCGGTTTTGGTACGAGGGTTTTCGTTCTCAAAGGTCCGGATTAAAAAGGAGGCCACAATTACCGTGGTGTCGATGAGAAATTCCTTGGTCAAGTCATCCACCGTGTTGTTTCGTGCCTTCAACTCTTCCAGGGATTTACCGTGGGCCGTGGTGCCGATCTCATTGCGGAGATTGCCCATCTGCTGTCCGATGGTGGCCAAAGCCGTGGAGATCTGGGTGACCAAGTTGCCGGTTGGGTAGCCAATCGCGCCGAACGCCTTTTTCATCACACCGTTGATGCTCGATGTGTCGCTGAGCGCAACCCCTTTGCAGGAACATATCTCCTTGCCGATGGTTTCCAGAAGGGCCTTGGCGTTTTCAATGGCGTGGCTGAAATCAGTCAAAAGGTGTGCCTCGATGCGGTCCAGGTAAGTGGATAGTTCCGACCAGCGACCGTAGGGTTCAATGACTTTTCTCAGCCGTTCCATGGGGTGGTGCACCTCAGCTTTCGGTATAATCCACGCGGACCTCTCCGCTCATGAGTTTGGGGAGCAGTGTGTCGCGGAGTTTTTCGAGGGTGTGGATTTGTGTTTCATTGAAAACAATTTTATGAAAATAAGTTGATACTGAATGCTCGAAGCTGGAAATTTCCTCCGGTGATGGCATTGCTATTGTAGTTTCTTTAAATGTCTTTGTCGTTATCGTGTCAAAGACGCTTCCGTAGGCAGAAGATAGCAATTCTCCAACGACATGATTGATGAGTAAATAAGTAAAAAAATAGCAACCAGAATCTTTCGGTAAAACGCCATAGTTCGATTGGCTAAAGGTCATCGGGCTGGAGAGCAAGCAATACTTTCCAACGGTTCCTCTTGCTGATATCACGGTTGCGTACTTGGGTAACAAGGTTGCTGAACTATTATTGAGTCCCAATTCTGTTATTGTTTTTAAAGAATGGCTTATAAATGATTTATGATTGGATGCGATATCGCCACCTGACAGCCAAGGAATGTCTCCATTCCAATACTCATCAATTGTAGTTTTAGGCGTACCGCCACCTACCAGTTGAATAATTTCAAGCAGATTTCCCTCTTCCCACTCTTCCTGCGCCTCCTCCACAAACCACTGCCGGAACAGTGTTTCCGCCATGGCTTCGAGGGTTTTGTTCTGGCGGTGAAGCAGCGCTATTTTGCCGTCGAGACTGGAAAGGACCGAGGCGATGGCTTTTTGTTCGGGGAGAGGGGGCAGGAGAAGTTTTATTTCCTTTAAAGATGATAAATTCAGTGTGGGTTGGACTGTATCGTTAGTATTTCCATACAACTGAAATTTTACGTCCTCTGACGAAAAACAATATTTGATATATCTTTTGTCAAATCCCTCCTTAATTTTCGCTACACTGACCGCCCTTGCAACATTCCAGCCTTTTAAATTTTCGGGGACAATGGCGCACTCCCCAACACTTCCTACAACCGTTATTAAGAGTTCGCCGCCGCTTAATCTTGTTCGTAGATATTTGCTTTCAATATCAGCTGATACTTTGAGCACTTCATTGGTAATGATATGTCCATTTTTTATATTATTTACCCTGATAATTGGAACTGATTCAATTTCAGTGTGAGGTCCTGGCTGGACGATACCATATGAGATACTCTCATCTACGAGTACTTTAGAAAAACGAACCTCTCTCCATTCCCCCATCATTCCCTCTCCAACCCCTTCATCCCTGAATCACTCGTCAGTATCCTCATCTGTTGAATGGCAATTGCATTTAGTTTTTGAAGCCTGATCTCCTGGGGCACGCCTTCCTGGATAAACAAGGCATTGAGGTTTTCGAGGTTGGCCAGGCAGACCAGTTGGGAGACGTTGGCATAGTCCCGGATATTGCCCTTTTTATCCGGGTTGGACTTGCGCCACATGGCGGCGGTGATGCCGAAAAGGGCCATGTTGAGGATATCCGCTTCCGAGGCGTAAACCTGGTTGATCTGGGCGGGACTCAACTCGGACGGAATGAGGTTCTCTTTAATAGCGTCCGTGTGGATCCGGTAGTTGATTTTGGTCAGATTGCGCCGGATGTCCCATCCCAGCTGTTGTTTTTCCGCTTCTTTAAGGCGTTGGAACTCCTTGATGAGATAGAGCTTGAATTGGGGTGAAATCCATGAGGCAAACTCAAAGGCAATATCCTTGTGGGCATAGGTGCCGCCATACCGGCCTGCCTTGGCGATAATTCCTTTAGAGTTGGTTTTGGCGACCCACTGTTTGACCGAAAGAACGAACCGGTTCAATCCGGCCTGATTTTTAATTCCCTCGAATTCGGGGGAATTAAAATCCGGGTTGTAGATCTCCTCCCAGATGCCGAGAAACTCGATGGTGTTCTTGTTCCGCAGCCACTTTTCAATCAAGGCGGGCCCATTCTCGATGTTTCGAACCATATCGGTCAAGGAGATGTAGTCCTGTTGATCCGTTGAAATGACGGTGATCTCTTTGCCCTGGACCTCGATTTTAGCCATCAATCTTCACCTTCCCCAAATTCTCCAAAATCACCTGGTTCAACCGCACCTCCTCCTTCAACTGCGCCTCAAACTCCACCTTCAACTTGGAAAACCGCTCCTTAAAATCAAAATCATCCTCTTCATCGGCCAAGCCCACATAGCGCCCCGGCGTCAGCACGTAGTCCAATTCGCGCACCCGCTCGATGGGTGCGGAGTTGCAAAACCCTTTGACATCTTCATAGTCACCGTCCGGGTTGCGCCAGTTGTGATAAGTGCCGGCAATGGTGGCGATGTCTTCGGCGGAAAACTCCCGGGTGCGCCGGTTGATCAGGTGGCCCAGGTTGCGGGCGTCGATGAAAAGAATTTCGTCGATGCGGTTGCGGAACTTGCCGTTGGCCTTGTTGCGGCTCATAAACCATAGGCAGGCGGGAATCTGGGTGTTCAAAAAGAGTTTGGCCGGCAGGTTGACGATGCAGTCCACCAGGCGGGCGTCGATGAGGGATTTGCGGATATCGCCTTCGCCTGAAGTTTTGGATGTGAGCGATCCCTTGGCCAGCACAAAGCCGGCCTGGCCGCTGGGGCTCAGGTGGTAGAGAAAGTGTTGAATCCAGGCGTAATTGGCATTGCCGGCGGGCGGCGTGCCGTGTTTCCAGCGACCATCTGTTTTGAGCTGATCGCCGCTCCAGTCGCTGTCGTTAAAGGGCGGATTGGCGATCACATAGTCGGCCTTCAGATCCTTGTGGCTGTCGTTTAAAAACGAACCTTCGTTATTCCACTTGACCTGGGAGCTGTCGATGCCCCGAATGGCCAGGTTCATACGGGCCAGGCGCCAGGTTGTTTGGTTGCTCTCCTGCCCGTAAATAGAGATGTCGTTCACCTTACCCTGGTGACCGGCCACAAACTTTTCCGACTGCACAAACATGCCGCCCGAGCCGCAGCACGGGTCAAACACCCTCCCCTTGTAAGGCTCCAGCATCTCCACCAGCAGTTCCACCACGCTGCGCGGCGTATAGAACTGTCCCCCTTTTTTCCCTTCGGCCAGGGCAAACTCCCCTAAAAAATATTCAAATACATGACCCAACACATCGGCGCTACGGTCCTTGGCATCTCCCAGAGCGATGTTGCCCACAAGGTCGATCAACCCACCAAGGTTGGTGGGGTCCAGATTGCCTCGGGCAAACACCTTTGGCAGCACATCCTTGAGCGACGGGTTGTCCTTCTCAATGGCATCCATGGCCTCGTCCACCTTCTTGCCGATATCCGGCAACTTAGCCCTGGATTGCAAAAACGACCACCGGGCGGCCTCGGGCACGAAAAAGACAGTCTCAGCCTTGTACTCATCCTTATCCTCTGGATCAGCCCCGGCATACTCGCCCTCGCCGCTTTTTAATTTCTGATACAAATCCTCAAACGCATCGGAAATATAACGCAAAAAAATCAACCCCAACACAATGTGCTTATACTCAGCGGCATCAATATTCTTCCTCAGCTTGTCCGCTGCTTTCCACAACTGCTTCTCTAAAGGCTCATCCTTGTCATTATTATTTTTAACCTTTGCCATTCACATCTCCGGTTTCCATTCCATTAGCCATTGGGAAAAAACTGCATCTGACAAAACACAATACCAGCCGCCACCAACCAAAGCGAACAGAAAGATGCATCTCTATATAATATTCCATTATAAACAAATGGTTGGAATGACTTCAATAAACTCGAAAATCCACTCAAAGTCAAGGAAGGAGTCCTTTGGCGACATTTTCGGCGATTTGAATTCACACGATAACGTAGGCACAATGACAGCCATAATTTGCGGGGTGCGGCTACTATTGAGTTTCATGGCTCGACTGCTAAGTATCACGGGAAGCGCTACCAGCATATTTATACAGGGTGCTTTTTGCAATGCCAAGCCGGTCGCAGATCTGTTTGACCGACAAGCTCTTATCAGCCAGCAAGGTTTTAGCCATTGCTCTGGTCTCTTTAGACACCGGCGGCCGACCGCCCTTGCGTCCCCTGGCCCGGGCGGATTTTAATCCGGCCTGAACCCGCTCCCGGATCAGGTCCCGCTCGAATTCGGCCAGTGCGCCGAACACATGAAAAAAGAACCGGCCCCCGGCAGTGGTGGTGTCGATGTTCTCGGTCAGGGATTTAAACCCCACCCCCTTTTCTTCAAGCTTCTGGACCATTTCAATCAGATGGGACATAGAGCGGCCCATGCGGTCGAGTTTCCACACCACGAGGGTATCGCCCTTTCGACAGAACGCGATTGCACTGTCAAGCCCTGGCCGTTCGGTCCGAACGCCGCTGGCCACATCGGTAAAGAGCTTTTTACAGCCTGCTGCGGACAGCGTATCCGTCTGAGGCTCCAATGACTGGTCGACGGTGGACACACGGGCATAGCCGATTTTCATGGTCCGTGAACCTATTTTTCGGGGTAATTTATGGAGCGAGTTTTATGGACGGATATATAGACCAAAATCGGGGTGTTTACAACATCATTTCAGAAGTGGGCTTCACTGTCCATAAAACATGTGTATTATGGACCAGCTCTATGCTTCGCCAAATTTATTGCACTCTTTCAATTAATCCTTAATTGGTTGCCTCAATGCATTTGAAACGGACATCAATACACTTTTTAGGGTGTCGCTCCCGCGTTCAATTCCATCAAAGGTTAGCAGCATCTCTGGGATTGATGTCCTTGGAGAGTAAAACTGGAAAGGGTTCTGGATTTGTGAACGCCAAGAATCTGCAAAACACCGAGCAACATGCCGGTTGTAGAGTAGCTGGCGAGCCAAACTATCATCACTTAACATCGCTGAAGTTAAAAATTTTATCGGCGGGCAGCATCTCTCGCGATAATTGGGTCATTTTGCATAAAGGTACGAAATGCGACATAACAAATTCATTTGGGATTAAAGCATATAGGGGTATTTTGAGCATCCCCTCGAAACTGCCTAGTTTTGTTTGAATTTTGTTTTTTTCAACTGTTAAGCCCATGATATCAGTCTCTATCTGAAGCAGGGCACCATCTATAAAGCTTAGGGATTGAAACACCAAGACTTTTAACCACCTCGCGAGGTGGAACCCTATTTTTAATTAGATTTTTAGCTGACTTAACCTTGCTCGGGGCCATCAGCCGTTTACTGCCACCAATACGTCTTCTTTTCCGGGCAGCCTCTTTTTAAATTGAAACTGGTGCTTTAGGCCATTTCGAGGGGATGCTCAAAATACCCCAATTAGCTCATTTCAAACGGGGGTAAAAAAATGATAGAACATAGCGTAATCTTTTAAAATATGTGATCTGCATCACAGATATTTATTATAATTCAGTACAATATTAACATTACGCTATCAGGCCCAATGTTCTTCTTATAGCACCACCCCGAGTATAAAACCCGGCAATGAACCTGTTGGTGAGGAAGAGGAGTGAGAGAATAAGCAAATGGCCTAGCATTATATATCAATATGCGGAGGGTAATATAACTTTTCAGGCGAATACCTCAATGAGGTACTTTAATTCTACATTGACGACCTACTTGCTCTACAAATAGCCTAATATCAAGCACTGACGGCTGACTGATAGATCCTATGGCGGAATTTCCCTCTATATTTAGAAACACCCAGTAATGACCCTTCTATCAAACGGTTCCTTTCCCTTCGTGTTTTTTTGCAAGGAGGTGAGGCAATATGGATACAATCGTTCAAATTATAATCTTTGCCACGGGGATTCTATGTATTCTTGTTATTTTTTTTGGTTATCTATCGTCACCAGCAAAGCTATGGAGCAAGAGCGATAGTGCTGCACGAGGCGCTCTCGCAAGGGGCGACACCGATGCAGCAGAGACACACTGGCGGGAGTCGCTCAAAATCGCACGCAAATCAGATCTGCCACCGATCAATAGGGCGACTGCTCTTCTACGGCTGGGCTATCTTCATTTGCTCGTAGCGGAGTATTCCCAAGCCGAGTTATCATTGCACGAGGCCGAAAAATTTGGTCGCTCCACCAAGCATGGTTCAGAACTAGCATCTGTTGAGCGCGAAATTGATGCATCCTTGGAGGCCCTTAGGTATGAGCAAACGCGCTGCCGGCAACATAGTTCCTTGAGTTCAGAGAGGGAGCGGATCGCTGACGCATACGTAGCCAGACTCCCCGGGCCGCCAAACATGCTAAACAATATGGCTATTCAACTCCGTCATCTGGCGGAAACGAAATGGGCTATTGCATTATTAAAGAGAGCTGTCAGTCTTGAACCAAACAATCCCGCCTTACTGAACAACCTTGGTAACGTTCTTCGCCAAGACACACAGGTAGCCGAAGCCGTTCGCATTTTGCGAAGGAGCATGGAACTACGTCCCGACCATCCTTCGACCCTCAATAATCTTGGCTACGCCTTGCGTATGGATCGCAAACCGGAAGAGGCAATTCCTGTGTTTGTTCGTTCACTTGAGCTTCGACCGAAAAATCCCACAACTATGAACAACCTTGCGCTGGCATACATTGAAAGCGGGAACACCAAAGAAGCTCGTCGTCTATTCAGCGAACTGAAGTATTCTGAAGTGCCGCAGATTAAATTTTACGCCCAACTTGTTACAGGGGACTCAGTGGACTTCGAAAATATATGGATTACCATTGAGCCAACGATGAGCATTAAGATGCAGCGCGAACTACTGGAAGACCTTACCATCTTAAATAAGTGCAAGGTCGAAGGTGCTACCAATGCTTTGGACCGACTGAAGTCTTATATTGGTTTGGGAGCAGTGAAGTTTATGCGCACGTCCGAGATGTTGAGTTTTATTCAGAACTGGGCATCTTCAATGCATCTGAACATGAGAAAAATCCGCCAGACAAGAGCTTGAACGTGACAGCCAAGGGCCTCGCGGTCACATTGTAACCTAACGCGTAAAGAGGTGCGGAACCAATTCCTGCAATATCAGGCAGTAGATATGTAAAAAATCCTTATCGCGTGGCGATTTCGCTGGTAAATCATCGATAAGGCCAATGGAGTGCATAAATGGAAAAGGATAGGAAACAACAAATTTTGAATCGTGCCAAATCAGATCCAGAATTCTTTGATAAGGTAAAGCGCCTTGGCGCAATAGCAGATCGTATTATTTATCAAGATACATATATTTGGATGCATATTGCTCCATATTTTTTAGATTTTGCGCAAGATGCCGGCCTTTATGAAGATATACCTAAGCCTACTCAAGAGTCTATCAATGAGCTTTTAGACTGGCTTCTGCATAATGCTAGTATGATAGCTTATATAGCCAAAAAAGAAGATAAATTGGCACACGGCAAACGTTTTAAAAAACCGGTTGGCAAGGTTTTTCTTTCGTGGAGTGTGAGTAGTCCACGTGACAGAGAAGCAATGGTTGGGATCAAGAGAGCACTCGATTATTTCAATGTAGATTATTTCGATTACACTCAGTACCAATTTGATGACCTTCATGATCATTCAGAGGAAATCAAGAGAATGTTGACCGATGAAGTTAAAAACGCCAAACTATCGATCGAAATACGTTCTGGTGATTTCGGCAACACGAAATGGATTGAATATGAAAAATATTTGATATCCAAAAATAGCAGGCTGTTCCGTATTTTTATTTGCCTTGATGCAGGGATTGCCACGTTACTATCACAAGACCCCTCACAGGAAAAAAGGACTCTTCGCCTGGATATGTCCGATGGACGCTTGTTGGGTTCACAAACATCAGAGTTTGATTGCTGGATGGCTCAAGGCATCGATAAAACGTATTACAATAGTCCACAGTACATGAATAAATGCTTTGATTTAGCTTGGACTGTTAGAAAACAATTGGATCCGTGGGAAAGCTTTCGATCGTTCATAGAATTTCCTAAATACACAGATAGAATAGCCTTTCATGCGATTACAAGCAGAATATATCTAAGCGGCCAAAATCAGCCATTAAGACATCCACACAAGGTAACTTCTGATAAAAAAGGTAGATTATCGATTAATCGGGCAGAGAAAGAGTATCAAAAAGGACTTTATCTCGGTAGTTCTGGCCAACATAAATTGGCTATCAAGGCATTCAAGCGAGCCATTACAGCCGATCCCAATCATTCAGATGCTTACTTCAACCTCGGTTACGCATATGGTGCCGTAGGAAACAACGAAGAAGAGATAAGAGCTTACCAGGATGCAATAAGAGCTAACCCAAGGCATTTTTACGCACACGACAACTTGGCATCCACGTATGTTCAATCTGCCGATTATGAAAATGCTATTAACCACTTTAAAAGGGCTATCAAGTTGGAACCAAAGTTCATAAATGCCCACTTAAACCTTGGTGCAGTTTACGCTGAATGCCAAGATTGGCAAAATGCAATCGAATTATTTGAAAGGGCCGTTCATATTGACCCACTACATCCACCCTCCCTCTATAATTTGGGCATCGCCTACCACAAGGTAGGCAATAACGACGCAGCAAATAAGCAATTAAAAGTCTTAAAAAAACTGCATCCCCAAAGAGCCTCTGCATTACTTAAAATTCTTCAAAAGAAGATGAGCGTAGCCTAAATACAAAGGAGTAAAATTGAGCGAAATAGACATTAATGAACTCAGGAAAATATTAAATTAAATCAGCTTGAAGGGTTGCATTTAGAGATGGCTTATCTTTCGAAGAAATCCTACACTGATGCAATTAACAAATTCAAACTAAAATTGGTTAATCAAGTCTTAAATAGAACCAATGAAGTTTTAGGAGAGAACTATAGGGATCGGTACATCGGAACGGCCTATATTGTTGAAACCTACATCTAACTGTGTTTGTTGCAAAAAGCAAACTTTTAACTTTTGCAGGGATAAAATATATGGCCCAATGAAAACATAGCTGCGTTTTTACCCAATATAAATTCCCTTTTAAAGAATAGCACTGGAATTAATCCTCATCGAATCGGAAAATCCTTCATCGCATCCCGGTATTCTTTTTCTATATCTGATAGGCTCAGGTCTTTATAGATGCTCAAGTTTTTACGGTTCTTATGCCCACTGATGAATTGGATTTTCGCATCAACGATGCCCTTGCTTGTCAGGTAGGTCAGGAACTGATGCCTGAAAAGGTACGGATGGATTCGTTTAGTTATGCCGGCTTTCTTAGCGTACCGCTTCACGATCTCTCGTACCCACCTCGTCGTATACTTTGATTTCTTGATAGACTCGAACAAAAAGACAGCACCCCTTTCCAATTGAATATCGACGTACTCAGCCAGCTCTTCACGGAAGGACGGCGGAAACAAAACTTGGCGGGCTTTATCCCCTTTCTCGAGATTGATCCTTATCCGCATCGAATCTGGATCGACGTCTTTGAGCCTCAGGTTTACCAATTCTTCATTTCGAATTCCAGTGAACAAAATCAGTTTGAGCATGACCATGTGCATCCGGTTTGATGCCTGCCACACAGCTTTGTAAAAGCGATTCAGCTCCTCTTTGGTCATAAGTTCAGGCAACCGTTTAGGCTTTACGGTTCCCCCTTTCAGGCCAAGGTCTTCCCGGACATACTGGAACACTTTCTTCACGTAGCTCGGATCAGGGTTTTGCTTCCGGAGCAGCCTGGTAATTTGATCGGCCATCTTTTTGGGTGGGATCCGTTCCATCAGTTCACCTCTAAAACGATGGCTTGTTGATGTCCAGATTGATATCGCCGTAAGGGTTTACATTCGATGTAAAAAGCGGCGTCATCGCATTCATGTCAACGGCATCCATTTTATGGATATAGCCGTTGTCATACAAAACACGCTCCAGCATGATCGTATTGACCAACACCAGCGCATTTTGCAAAAGGTGCAGGCACAATACCGTAAGTTCCTGAACATCCGGGTCGTTGGTTTGAATTTCCGCCTTGCCGCCGTAACAAATATAATCAACCGCAGAGTTCCAGTTTTCGACGATATTACGTCCTTTAAAAATCCTATGCCGATAAGACGGATCCGTCAAAAACTTACAATTATGGATAGTTTTTAGGGCCTTACCCACCTCCAGGAAGCCTTTATACGTTTGATTTGCCGGATTGTTTCTATTGAAACGCCGCAGGATAGAGTCCACCGGAGCGGTCCGTTCCTTTGCCGCTACCACATGGCGCACCATATCACTGTAATGTTCGTGCGCATGATACCACCGGATCGGCCGTGCCAGCACCCCGGAAAGATGAGGAAAATCGTTTTTCATGTTTTTATCCGGCAGGTAAAGCCGCTCGTACTTCATTCGCTTCAGCCACGGGAGCAGCTCCACAAATAAGAAGCGGCAAAATGCAAAACCCAGTTCACTCTGACCGTGCGAGTCAACGCAATTGGCCTCTACTGTCATCATTGTATCGTGCCGAATTAGCGAAGTGATCATGGCTGCGACCTCAGTGCCGTGTCTGACTTGAGAATGTATTCCCGTAGAATTCCCATCGACAAGAAAATAAGACATAAGGCCACATTCCTGGTAATGTGGATTCCATTGTGCGACAAGATTTTGTTCCCAAGCACCCAGGTACTTCCCGTCGGAGGTGCAGGTTGTTGTGTTTTTCCATATTTCCGGGCTGCGTACTTCAAGAATCTTATTAACCAATGCGGCAATGGCTTCCCGCACGGAGTCAATATGCACAAATCGTTTATTGAAATAGATCAGGTCTTCGTACGAGAAAGACGGTTTGGCGGCGGCATGAACCCGTTTCAACCCCAACCCGGTGCCCCGGCCTAGAAAGCTCAGCAATAGCCGCTCCCTTATCTCAGGGGCGTTTAATACTTGGCGTTGTGCGGTTGAATAAAAAAACCGGGTAAGATCCACCTGCCTATCAGCTTCCAAAAGGATGTCCACTAAATCAAGAATTCCCCAGCGATCCAGTGTTTTCTGTTTGATCTCATCTAGGATTGGATGTTCGGGGCCCTTAACGATCTTGGGAATACGGAAAAGTCCCTTTTCGCCATTGCCGGGGTAATAGATGTAAACATCCTGCCGCTCGCTAAAAAATTCATTGGCTATCTTTAACCCTGATACGACTTCTTCATAAATAGGGTCCAGAAAATCCTCCGACCTATCCGGAATTCTGTGTTTAGCGCAATAAATCATCCAGCTTGATGACCAGTCTGGAGGCAGTTCCTTGTTAGGATTTTGGTAACGATAAGACCCCTCGACCCAAACCTCCTTGTTTTCCAACGCCTTTTCCAGCTTTTGCAGCACGCAAAGCTCAAAATAATGTTTCACAACTCGTGTGGCGTTTCCGTCCTTTTTTGCCCATATTTCTTCCGGCATGCCTCTCAAAAGGTCTTTAGGAACATCCTCCGTTTCGGGATAGCAGGTATGTTTCTTATCCAGGTATTCAACCCTTTTGCGTTCATCACTGCCGGCCACCATCGAGATTCGTCAAAACCTTATCAGCAGCGGAATGGTGACGGCCGATCCGACGCAGATCCACCAGGTCGTTATGAACCTGGGCACCAATGCGGCCCACGCCATGCAGGAAAAAGGCGGGGTGCTGGAATTTGATTTAAGGGATGAATTCCTTGACAGCGATCTGGCAACCAATTATCCGGAAATACAACCCGGCCCTTTTCTGAAGTTCACCGTCAGCGATACGGGGCACGGCATGACCCCAGAAATCATCGATCATATCTTCGAGCCTTTTTACACGACCAAGGCCAATAATGAAGGCACGGGTATGGGCTTGTCGGTGGTTCACGGAATCGTATCCAGTTGCGGCGGCATGATCACAGTGAGCAGCGAATTGGACAAGGGTTCCAGCTTCAGCATATTTTTGCCTGCTATCGAGCACCCTTCCGACTTAAAAAGAACTCAGCAGGTTCCCATTCCCATGGGCAATAAGGAACATGTCCTTTTTATCGACGATGAACCGTCGCTGGTCAATATGGGTCGGCAGATTCTTGAATCTTTGGGCTATCAGGTAACCAGTCAAACAGATGGTTCCGAGGCATTGAAGCTGATTAAAGCCCAGCCGAACCGATTCGATCTGCTTGTCACGGACATGACCATGCCAAAAATCACCGGTGATAAGCTGGCGTTGGCAATCAAGGCTATCCGTCCAAAGCTTCCGGTGATCTTGTGCTCCGGGTTCAGTACTCAGATGGATGAAAACAAGGCTGCGGCACTGGGCATCCGGGCCTATATTCGCAAGCCTGTTTTGAGAGAGCAATTGGCTCGCATTATCAGAGAGGTGTTGGACCGGAAAACGAAGGCGGAAATCAAGGATGACAATAGAAGCATGGCTGTCATTTCGAAAAAACCGAAGTAGTTATTTACTATAATCTAGAGACGAAGTATGGACAGCCATATCTATATGGCAGACATCGGTTTAGGAAAGTTGGTTTCTTGTAGGGAAGAAAGCAGAACGCTAGAAATAATAAGACAAACTAAAAACAGAGCTCAAAAAGCCGTCAGCAAATCAAGCTTCATAGATACAACAGGACAAGTGACTTGTGGACGAAACTACCGTAATTTTTCGTTCCGATGATTTTCAAGCCCTTTCATCAAGCACCTGCCGGACCTTTTTAGCTATCTCTTGTTTTGCAAACGGCTTATGAATGAAATGTACACCGTCATCCAATACCCCATGGTGGGCAATCACGTTGGCGGTGTAACCGGAAATGAATAGGCATTTGAGGCTTGGATTCAGGTACAAAATCTTTTGGGCTAAATCACGACCGCTCATCTCGGGCATGACAACGTCGGTGATAAGCAGGTCAATCTCTTCGGGGTGGGATTCGCATATGCGAATGGCCTCGCTCGGACTGGAAGTGCCAATAACGCAATAACCCATGCGTTCGAGCATCATGGTCGTCATCCGTAGAATGCTATTATCGTCTTCTACCAATAGGATGGTTTCGTCGCCTCCTACATCAGCCTTATCCTGTTTCCGCAATTGCGGTTGCAGCATTTTTCCGGCATATCGGGGCAGGTAAATCTTAATCGTCGTTCCTTCACCCAACTCGGAGTAGATGTTAATGAATCCATTGTTTTGTTTGACAATGCCGTATACGGTCGACAGTCCGAGGCCGGTCCCTTCGCCAATACCCTTTGTGGTAAAAAAGGGTTCGAAAATGCTATCAAGTGTTTCCTTATCCATGCCAACACCGTTGTCGCTTACGGCGATCATCACGTAATCACCGGGCTTAAAGCCAACATGGTTGCGACAGTATTCCTCATCGAAATCTGTATTGCCGGTCTCAATGGTTAATTTGCCTACTCCCTTTATAGAATCCCGGGCATTGACGCACAGGTTGGCTAATACCTGGTCTATTTGAGAAGGGTCTACCTTGACCGGCCACAATCCGATTTTTGGTAGCCAGGCAAGATCGATGTTCTCACCGATCAGCCGTCTGAGCATTTTAAGCATCCCTTCTATAGCCTCGTTGATATCAAGCACTTTAGGTGCGATAGTCTGTTTGCGCGCAAAAGCCAATAACTGTCGGGTTAAGTCAGTCGAATATTCTGCAGCCTTTTGGATCTCCTGCAAATTGGCAACGACCGGATTTGCCTTATCTAATGCCTCCATAATCATTTCCGTATTGCCCAGAATGATGCTCAGCATATTGTTGAAATCATGAGCTACGCCGCCGGCGAGAGTGCCGATGGCTTCCATCTTCTGTGCTTGGATCAGTTGATTTTCAAGACTCTTGCGAGCGGTGATATTACGATCAATCCCTCGATAACCTAATAATTCGCCTTTACCGCTGAAAATTGGAACACCATTGGTTTCCATAACAACATGCGAGCCGTTTTTATGAAGGTTTACATTTTCGATAGAATCAAATGATATCTGCAATGAAAGCGCACGATGAAAAATGCCGGAAACCCGCTTTGCCTCTTCGGAAGGCATAAAATCGAACGGCGTCTTGCCTATGATCTCCTCTGGTTTGTATCCTAACAGATCTGTGACTGTAGGGCTGCTGTATGTGTAAGTACCCTTTTTATCGGTCTCCCATATCCAGTCACTGGTAGTCTCGACCAGGGAACGATACTTTTCTTCACTCTCGCGCAGAGCCTGCTCCGCCCGCTTGCGCTCGGTAATGTCTTCAATGATACCCTCGAAATATTTTATTTCCCCTTGATCGTTGCGCACTGCTCTGGCTGTCACCGAGGCCCAGAACGGCGACCCATCTCTCTTTTTGACACGCAACATAGCTGCATTCACGCTGCCTTGGGCAAGCAGTTGCTTCGAAAAGGCCTCCATTTCAGCCCGATCCACATACAAATCCGACACATTGGATTGCATGAATTGCTCCGGCGATTCATAGCCAAACATTTTGGAAATAGCTTCATTTGCCATTAGGAAGCGAGCCGATGGGCCGGGGGTGTTGCGATAGACACCAATGGGCAAGCGGGTTAGAAGAGATCGATATCTGGATTCACTCTTTTGTAGTGTTGCTGTTTGTTGCTTCAGTTCCCGACGCATCCGATCGAAGGAACCGGAGAGGGATTGCAGTTCCCGGACGCTTGCAGACGGCAAGGCGGTGTCCAAATCGCCGGAGGCCATCCGATCGGCTGCGTCGGTTAGTCCGGTTATGGGGGAGGTCAAGCGGCGCGATATGACTAATACCGCCGGAAAAGCCACACAGAATACAGCGAACCAGATTGCAAGCGCAGCCAGCAGGGATTGAAGGATAATGGCCTCGTATTCGGCCAGTTGAATGCTGGCCCCAAAAATATAAGTACGGCCTCTGGAATCTTTCCTGGGGACAAGAACCATCCTGCCGGCCCCCCACTCATTGTGGAAAGAAGAGAAACGGGGCTTCATTTCAGGCGCTAGGGCCGGCGTGAAAGCCTGGGGGTCCCGATGGGTTTCGAAAAAGGATGCACAGGGCGACTCGGAGTCATTGATATCAGAATGGGTGGCCGAGGTGAAGACCAGCTTGTTGTTGCGGACCTGCAGGACGCTCCAAAGGTACTGAAGGCCAAGCCTGCGGCACAGGTCGTCGTTGCGCTCGACAATGCGATTGAATTGCTCCTTTGATACCGATGCCGGTCCGTCTATCTGGTCGTGGTAGTGCGGGCCCACAATTTCACGCGACATTTCCGCGGCCATAAGCAGTCGTGCGTCGGCCGCTTCCATTATATCCGTGGACCGGTAATAAACCAGAAATGCGGTGAAAACGGCCGACACAGCGGAGGTTGTCAGTAAAATCACAATGACCCAAACGAACAGGATGCTGCGGGTAGGCTTTTCTATTTTTTTGTCCATATTGATGGCACTTTCTTCATCCAGTGTCCGTCGTTTTGCGGCAACCTATCGCAAAGCGCTGCGCCCGCCATGCCAAAACCTCACGTCAAGGCGCCTGCTTGAATAGCTATTGCGCTACAGGAAGCGTGTTGATTGATTTGGTTTCATATTTTGCGATGACTTGCATTATTCATCAGTACTATGGGACTTATAGATACTGATGGTATTGTTAAAAATACAATAATGTTATGATCGTGGGCAGAGGCATGTGGACTGACTCTTGGCAAAGAAGTATCAGATCAGCTTTGGTCACGAAAGGTATCATAATCGATAATATTGGCAAAACGCAAGGTTGCGGCGGTATTTTAATAAGACCGTTTCGAAAGCGGATATGGGGTGTTTTTAACGCAATAAAAACACCGTAATTCATTTTGGCACTGGAATATATGGTCTTTTTCGGGTATCAAAACCGCACATCTTGCCATTTTTCCACCGGGCCGAAAGGATGACCCTTTGAATTTTCAGTGCGTACAGTATGCCGGCAAGTTCAACAAAGACGTCTATTTGCCCATTCCGGCCCTGATGCAGGCCAACAAGGTTTCCAATTCCTGCCTTTTAAGCTGCAGCAAGAAGGTTAATTCAACATCGGTGCTCAAAATCCGTTGAATCGTCTCTATAAGCTCTTCCTTTGTCATAAGCATCTTTATTAATAAGATGTTGGCGATAGACAGCCTGCTGCCGGAGATTTTAGGCAAAACCAAACAAATTGGGAATTAGCTCAAAGCGACGATTATTCATTATTCAATCGGTGGATAATCTTATCCATCAACTATGCGGCTTTGCCATTCTTTTGTTCAAGGCAATCGTGGCAGGTTCTGCGCCATTGATCCAAATGATCCAATAGTTGGGCTTTTTCTAATAATTCGTAATCAATCCCGTCAATCATATTGGCGCTATCGTTTAGGCCGGGGCCTGCATTGGCAAAGGCATCAGCCACATGAACAATGACCAAAGGCGATAAACCATTGCCGTTTTGGTTAGCCGGGGCATGATGAAAAGCGGCCGCTTCAACGATTGGGCAGGGCAAGCCCCACAGCCCCAGCAAATAGCCGCCGATGCCCGCATGGGTGGTGCCTAAAACATCCATTTCCGCTTCGTTCATTGATAGCTTTTGGCTGTGCATACACTGTAATATTTCAGAGAAACCCTCGGGCAAATGGGCGGCAATCAGCAATTTGCCGATATCATGAAGCATTCCACCCATAAACGCGGTTTCGGCACTTTTGCGATCCATTCCCGCATTTTGGGAAATATTTTTAGCCAGCGCCGCGGTGGTCATGGCGTGTTCCCACAGTCCTTCAATGGAAAAGCCCTTGACTTTCACTCCCTTGAAACTGTCAAGGGTACTGGACATTAAAACGATGGCCTGGACCAGATCAAGACCCAGAAGAGAAACGGCCTTGGCTGGATCGGTAATGTTTTGGGGACGGCCGAAAAAAGACGAGTTGACCAATTTAAGCATCTTGGTGGTCAGGCCCAAATCCTCGGCGATAATGCCGCCGACCTTCTGGATGGAAGCCTCTTCAGATTTGAGCTCTTCCACCAGCTTTGTGTATATCGAAGGCAGGCTGGGCAGTGAGTTGATGTGTGTGACCGCCTTTCGCAGCGGTTCATGATCCAGCAGCTCTTTTACCATAAAAGCACGGGTGATGGCCGCCTTGAGGTCATTGTCGTCACCCGTTTTGGCAAGGAACTGATGGGCCAGATCCACTGATTTTAAAAGCAAATCCTGTCCCGCGTGTCCTGAAAGGATAATCCGCACGGCCTGGGAGTGCCTCTCCCTCATTTCATTGAGCAAATCCAAGCCGCTCTGGCCGCAAAACAACAATCCCGTGACCAATACGTCCACAGATACATTGTCCGCTGTTTGCAAAGCCTCAAACGGATTTGAAGCAAAGAGAACATGCCACTCATTGCGCATGTTGCGCAGGCTGCGTTTGATCGCGTTCAAAAAATACTTTTCTTCGTCTACGAATAATATGGTTTTAAGCATCGTTACGTATTATCCCTTATCGTCAAATGAACTAATAAATTCCTTTTTCTTTGAAAAATGACTTGTATGCCATATCTTCGTGCAGGATATGGTTCTGCCACCATTGAACAAGAAAATTGAGCACCACTTGAGGAACAACAGGAACACCGAGAGGCACCGCCATGCAAATATCGACAACTTTTTTTCGAAATTTGACATGGCTGTGTTTGTGCTGATCAAGCAGTGGAAATCCAAATTCAGCCATTAGATCCTCTTCGGCTTTAAAATGTTCTTGGGCATACATGGTCATCAGCGTTATCAAATCTGAAATAAGCTCTGAACCGGTGGTTGTCTCTTTAGAGCCGATCAGACGGTTTAACATCAAAACAAGTCTTTTATGTTGTTCGTCGAATATCCCCACGCCAACATTATATTCAGGGGACCAGTTGATCTTTTCCATTATTAAAAATCTTTCTTTCTAAACGGCAAAGCATTCAGCTATGGAATTGATCGCCCCATTATGGGCCATGTGGTCCATGCATAAAAACGGGCTTTGCTTTTCATCCTGATGCTTGTCTTTGATATCCAAGATCTGATCCTGGATAGAAAAAAAAGCATCCACCACATCCGGATCAAAATGATTGCCGCGGCCCTGCTCAATGATCCGGTATGATTTTTCGATTGAAAAAGCCTCTTTATACGGCCGTTTGGACGTTAGCGCATCAAAAACATCCGCAAGTGGCACAATACGGCCGGCAAGCGGTATCTGGCGTCCTTTCAGACCCTTGGGGTAACCGCTGCCGTCCCATTTTTCATGATGCGTCATAGCGATCATGGCCCCCATGCGCACAAATCCGATCTTGGAGCCTTTCAAAATATTGGCACCGATGACGGTGTGCATTTTCATAATCTCCCACTCCTGGGCGTCCAGTTTGCCGGGCTTTAGCAGGATCTTGTCGGGGATACCGATTTTGCCGATATCGTGCATGGGGGCGGCATAAAGGATGGTTTCAACAGCTTTATGGGCCAGCCCCATTTTCTGGGCGATGGCGGCGGCGTATTGGCTCATGCGCTTGATATGGGCGCCGGTTTCATTGTCCCGATACTCCGAGGCCGCCGTCAGGCGCCAAATAACCTCAAGGGATGCATCTTTGAGTTGTGCTGTTCTGAGTGAAACCGTTCTTTAAAGAGATGTTTGATAGTCACTCAATTGATCGTTTAGTTGTTTGACCTTCAGATGAGAGCGCACCCTGGCAAGGATTTCTTCAGGTTCAGCGGTCTTGGACAAAAAGTCATTGGCGCCCACATCCAGAGCCCTGACATGATTTTGGCTGCTGTCCAGACCGGTCATCAGTATCACCGGTATATCTCGCGTTAGCGGGCTGCTTTTCAGATGGGTGACGACCTCGAAACCGTCAAGCATGGGCATTGAAAGATCCAGCATAATGAGATCGGGAAGATGGTCGGCGATTTTATCAAATGCATCTTGGCCGCCATTGGCCATCAACATATGGTAGCCTGGACGGCCAAGAATACGGCGCATCATGCGCTGTACAGCAGGATCGTCGTCAACCACCAGAATATCGGCAATAGCATGACCATTTTTCATAGCGTTTGCCTTTCCAATAAAGTGAATTTGTATGATGCTTAACTATTGTGGCTCAAAGCAGGTATGTGCAAATAAAAAGCAGTTGTGTTCGAATATTTATGATTAAATCGGCGATAGAAGTAAGATGCTTTAGGATTTATATCGTATTTGCCTCAAATTCTGTCATGGCGTCCAGTAAAACGAACGTTAACGCGGCTAAATATCGACCAAAAAAACACTTGAAATTTGGGCGGCCGGTGCTCGCGAGAATAAATTCATATAGGTGTTTTAATGGACAGCCGGAATCCCTCTGTGCCGATTCACTCACCTCATGATCCAACAGAGTGAGCCCGGAACCTTTATTCCGAGCCCAGTATGGGCTAATTATGGACGATCTCAAGGGGGCCTACCTTGGTGTGGATTTTTCTGGCAGATAAAGAAAAAGATGTATTTTATTTCATAGAATTTATTACCTTTCATACTTATTCGAAACAAACCAAACAATGCTTAAATTTATCTAATCAACGATTATAATAATCAATTTCTTCGATATAGAAAAAATCAAATAAAACGCATGATTATTGCATGCTCATTTGTATCCAACTTTCAACGATAAAGCCAAAACCCAAGTGATTGGGCGACGGAAAGCCATAGGTCTCTCAGGGGTGCAAGCCACGGACCTTTGTGAGAAAGCCGGGTTGCCATGAATGATGGTAGCCCGGCTTTTTTATTCTAACGACACCTTTATTCAAAAAATGGAGGTAAGCAATGAAGAGATTTATAATTTTAATTTTGCTAAGTACCCTTATCGCAACGGTATCAGTAGGAATTGCCGGTCAGAAAAGCAAAAATACTGTTGCTGCAGAAAAACAGATCAGTGTAGTCGAATCGCCTCTATCCCAGGGGAATGAAATCAAGGATGTTTGTGACCATCCATCTGTGGGATCAACTCCTGATTTGGCCAGGAGAGGGTGCTGCTCGCATCATGGTGGCGTATGTGGCTGTGATGAGGCTTCGGACAGAATCAGATGCTGCGATGGAACATTAAGTCCATCTTGCACTTGCTCCGGGTATTAAATTCTCAGAGACCGTCTCAGCAGGCAGCTACTGATCTAAATCCACGGCATTATAATCCACCCGAAAACACACCGGCCGGTGGCCGGACAAGGCCCTGATCACCCGGCTCCAGCTGTAGCCGTGCCAATGGTCGTCCTGGTCGAATTCTACAACACCCAAGCCCCCTGCCCTTCTGGTCATGGGATTATGCGGCAAGGCCTCGCCGGTCTGAGACAAAACCAGGATATGGTCGTAAACCGGCGACAGAAAATAGTCCGGTGGCGAGCCTTATCGTTTTCGATGCGCAGCAACAGCCGTTAATGGGTCCGGCTCAACTCGGGCAGCAGCGCCTGGTCAATAGATTCGCCACGCACCGCGTGGTGTTTTCGGAAAAGATGGGCAGGCGAACGATAAGTATCTTGAGTTCCGAGATTGATGCGCCCGGAGGCAAAAGGGCCGCCGGCGAGCACCACATCTTGGTTTGCAACCAACAGATCGGAAAGCGACTTATTTGGCAATTGAGATACTGGCCTGTGCAACAGAAGATCTATTCTTACCTATAGAGGGCCTCCGGTTATTTTGGCGACCCTTTCTCGCATGCAAAGATTCTTCGATTTTCATTCGTTCAGCACAATAAAACACACCACTGATGCACTCGCAGCACGATTCTTCGTGCGTTTTTTCTAAGCTCTTTTTTGAAACCATAGATTCACCAGTTCTGGAATGCTCGATGTTCAGGCCCAAGGAAGCCCATTTATCCCTTTGTTTGTTTATCCTGGTATAATTAAACAAATTACGAGCGAACAGCGAACAATGGGTATTTCTAGTAGGGCCGAGAACTGGCGCGGTGCCTTGCCGGTCCGTTTCCAGTTCCCGGCCCTCGTTAACAAATAATTCCGGACAGGGTGTTTTCGTTGTCACGAATAATCCTGGCCCGGATTGGGACGTCATATCAAGCCGGCGCGTTTATCATTCCTGGCCGCTCATCTACCTGCTTTCGCGGTTTCGTGTGAAAAACCCCTGCCGAATCGACCGTTTTATCAGCCCCTTGACAAGTCAAAGGCATGCGTTCCGTCTTGTAGCATCCGGATACCAAGTGTGCCGTTCTTTGCATCGGAATCGGCCATTATGCTTTTCGAGGCCATGTGCCAGTTGTTCTCCCCTGTGCTCGAACGATGCCCTTGTCCGATACAGACGTCGAACTGCTCACCCTCAACTGTGAGTGTCCCTTTGATTGCAAAGTTAAGCTTGTCTGGCAGGTTGTCGCCGCCACATGTATGGATCATATTGTTGTAATTACTGGCCACATAATCCTTGAACCACTTCGCGCATTCTTCTGATCCCTTTCGGCCGGCTTTCACTACGATTTTACCGCCATCGGCTGACACGCCGCCCCAAGGCTGACCGTCCGTAACTATGTAGTCACCGTTAAATTTGAATGAAATTGAGTTAACGTTTGTACTTGCTTTAAGATTAAATTCATTATCATGTTCCGTCGTCATCTTATTTTCCTCCTTAGCTTTGTGAATAACCAACGCTTTGCATTAAACTAAGAACGTTATCCTTTTGGTTCGCCCATATGCTGAACACACCTCCTCTATATTTATTTTGGAGCCTGTGGCTGATTCGTCGGAAAACCGGAATCCCAGTCGGTTTGAGAGCAAGCGCAAAATCTCACTTAGCAAAAAAAAAGAAAAACATATGCTTGTATGACACTAACGTTTTGGCTTTAGGACAATTATTGGAATACCGGGTTTAACTTTAGACATACTTGCTTGAACATGTTTCAGGATGGGGCCGTTTTGTTTGGGGTGTTTCAGCTGATAGTTGAAAAGATTATCCGAGGCCGCCTTAAAAATCGCTTTGGCCTTATCTGTGAGTAAAAACTGGGTGATTGAGCCGCCTTCTTGCTCGTAGGTTTTTTCAAGCTGGCTGCAATATTTGGATTCGCTTCTATCGGAGATCACCGCCCGTGGATATGGCTTGTAGCCGGCAGGGTTCCATTGTTTTGAATTGAGCTTAAGCCGCTCAATGGCCTTTCCGAAGCCTGGATCTGTCTGGCCATAAACCGTCCGTTTGATGTTGGTCAGCACCATCATGCCGCTGCATTGGGCGCACGGCTCCAAGGTGGTGTAAACCGTATGATCCTTCAGCGAATAGCCGCCGACCCGATTGAGATATCCCATCATAAGGCGCACTTCTCCGTGCTGCGTGCCGTTGCCCAGCCTGGCGTTACAATTTCTGGCCCAGTTTACGATCCTGCCATTTGGATCAACTAGAACAGATCCAATATTATGGCCTCTTTTAACACCCGAGCCATCTTGCCAATCATTATAGACAACGGCGTAGGCGGCCAGCATATAAATTTCATCACGTTCTTTTTGAACTTCCGGTGTTATTAAAGCCTGGGTGTCAAATGCTCCAAGCGGCACCTCACTGAATTTAGGTGCGCACCCTACAAGAAATACAAGCAATATTACCCAAATAGTAACCCTGTGGTGTCTGCGCATAATTCTCCTCCTATGTAGACAATTTAAAGTATGACGCACGCTCTGTGAGAAAATACAAAGCTTCAATGGGAAATTGCGGGAAAGCAAGCTCCGCAACGGTAAAACCCATGCAGCCATATCTAAGGTGGAGCAATAAAGGAAAAAACGGGGCAATCCGAAATCAAGGCAGGCACTGAGAGTGATTTGAATTCAGATATAAAAGTAAAACTAATTCGATAGTGGCTGCCTTGTCAATTATTTTCTGCAATAAGAAAGCTGAGTTCAAAAAGTTTACCCAATAGTGAAATGGTAGGGCATGCGCGATTTTGCCATGGAAAATTTTCAATGACTTTTTCCATCTAACTTCGAATCAATATGAAGGAGGGAGAGATCAGATGCCGAATTTAATTTTTATACATTTCATTTTCATTCAGACGGATTAGAAAATTCCTGTCAGCTTAAGATTTATTGCAGGGGCCGGCGACCTTATTGTATATAAATACATAGATCCAGATAACCCCCTAAATAGAATATATGATGATCATCACAGCATTTATCATCGGCCCTGTGTTACACAGACAATGCCGGCCTGTTTGACAAGGAGAACCCCATGAAAAAGTTCATCGCCATTCCGATTATCACGTTATTGCTTTTAAGCAATTTGTATGCTGAAGACCGGCGCTCGGATAAATCGCGCTTGATCATCATGACCCTCAACGCAGAATTCATGTGGGACGGCGTAGACCCGGAAGAGGGACAGGTCGACTTTGCCTGGAAACACTCCCAAACCGAAGCCGAAGAACACATGCAAGCCGTTGCCCGGATCATCATCCGCAGCAATGCGGATATGGTTAATCTGGTCGAGATCGAGAACCTTGAGGCGCTGAACACCCTGAATGCTAAGTTTCTTCAAGGCAGAGGCTATAAGCCCTATTTTGCCAAGGGAAAAGATACGTATACCGGCCAGGACATGGGCCTTTTGACCAGAATTGATCCTGAAAACAACCAGATCGTATACGATGGCCGAAAAGGCGTCAGCGGCTCGGTCCAAAAAAGCGTGTCGAAAAATTATGTGGGCACGTTCAAGATCAACGATATCAAGATGGCGCTCATCGGCCTCCATTTTCTGTCCAGGCCGTCCAGCCAGAACCGCAAATTCAAACGCCAAGCCCAGGCGGATGCAATTGCCGCCATGGCCATAGAAAAGCACGCCCAAGGCTATAGCATGGTGGTATTGGGCGACTTCAACGATTATGACGGCAGCAACTGCTGCAAAGATCACGTTGAAAGCGCCCCGATCACCAACGTGCTGTCGCATATCAAGTCCATGTCGCCGACCAGCGGCGACGATGATCTGGTCAATGTGGCCGCATTTGTTCCCCAGAGCGACCGATACACGGCCTTTTGGGACAAAGATGACGACGACCTCATGGACCACCCCGGCGAATTTACCAGCATCGATCACATCTTGTTATCGCCGGCCATGGCCGACAGGGTCGAATTTGCAGACATGCCCCACCAGCACGACCCCCGCCGCGTGACCGATCATTACCCGGTGGTGGTGGCGCTGAAATTAGGCGATGGCGCAGCAGGGCCGAGCGCCTCCGGCGGTGTCCGCATCGTTGCTTTGAACCCCAACCCTGCCGGCAACGAGAACCAGGAAGAGTCCATCACCATCAAAAACAACGGCGCTTCCAGCGTGAACATGCACGGTTGGATCGTACGCGACCTGGCCGGCCGGCACTGGGTGTTGGATCCCTTGGGAACCTTAGGCGCAGGCAAAGAAAAAACCATCATGCGATCGGGCCAGCCCATGGCCTTGAACAACGGCGGTGACACCGTTGAATTGATTAACCCCGATCATCTGGTGGTTCATACGGTTACTTACCATGGGGTCGGTGAAGAGGAGATGGTTTTCCCGGCACCATGATGCAACCTTGCATAGAGCGTCAATGACCAACCGCAACGGTATTTAGACGCTCTTTGCCATCGCCGAAAAAGCCAATGACAGATCGTCATATCCGTTTGGCACTGAACCAAATCTACCCCAAGGAGGAACCATGGACACAGAATTTCACTATTACATGATGTACCTTGTCGCCGCAAAGGCCGGTTTGGGCGCCGATAACGCGTTTATCATCGCCTATGCCTCCCAATATGTGGATGATAACGATCTGAAATTCGAGATCAGCAAAGGCCAAGCTTCGGCCTACCGCAACTACATCAGCCAGACGATGAATATCCTCAAGCCCAAAGACAAGCTGTTTCGCATCTACCCGCTGTTCCATTTTATTCCAGGCGATCCGCGCAGCAAGACCGCTTTGCGAAAAGATGGCAAAATGCATTGGCTCAACACCACCCCCAACAGCAAGAACGCCAACACGATCATGGATGAGGCCATCCGCTCAGAAGATTTTTACCGAATCGGCATCGCCTGTCACAGCTATGCCGATACCTGGGCCCATCAAAACTTTGTCGGCTATTATGATGAATTCAATTCAATGGAAAATCCGCTGGCAAACGTAACGCCCAACATCGGCCATGCAGATGCCCGGCACAACCTGGACTGGCCCGCCCTGGTCTGGCGGGATGTGAGATTAAAGGATGAAAGACGCGACAACCGAAAACTCTTTCTGGATACGGCCAGGCATATTTTCAGGAAATTGATCCAATTTGCCGACCCGAACATATCCAAGGCCATGATGACCAAAAAAGCCAAACAACTGGTCGGGGACCTGGGCAAGGCCATCGGCGAACGGGACCAAAAAAATGATAAAAGCGATGAAAGGATCGCACGATATCGAGAGCTAAGCGAAACGGCCGACTTCGGCGATAGAAAACTGGAAGTTTATGACGACGACAAATGGCTCGAGGAGGCGCTAAAAGAGAAAGTCCGCGGCCTGCGGGACCGCTCCGACTTCACCCTCGCACGCTGGGACCCATTTCAGGATGTCTATAACTGGGCCAACAAACGCACATACAAACAGAGCCATTGGTATTGCTTCCAAGAGGCGGTTAAGGCGCATCAGAATTCAGCCTGGGATA
This sequence comes from Desulfobacteraceae bacterium, assembly GCA_050124755.1. Classification (GTDB taxonomy): domain Bacteria; phylum Desulfobacterota; class Desulfobacteria; order Desulfobacterales; family Desulfosarcinaceae; genus JARRKU01. The sequence continues at coordinate 9,397 of JASFER010000017.1, read as the reverse complement.
TTTTAAGCCAGTCCAATCTCAAGGGGCTGGAGCTGCCGCAATTTTAGCCGACGGATATTATTCTGGCGATCCATACTTGGGAAGCGAAGAAAAGCGGCGGGAGCGCAAGTGCGTCGCATTGAGCCAAACGAGGGATTTACCGATATCCGCTCAGGGGGATGGATTGCCCGCCGTGAAAAGCTTCGCAGAAAAGATAATCCCTTTAATTTTAAGCGAATGCCCGAATCCAACAAGTGCAACACTAAGGATGTGACAATCAATTGAATAGATACGCGAAGTAATTCAACGAAGACGACTATTTGCCCATTCCGGCCCTGATGCAAGCCAGCAACGTTTCTAATTCCTCCCTTTTGAGCTGCAACAAGAATTTTAAGTCAACGTCTGTGCTCAAAATCCTTTGAATCGTCTCTATGAGCTTTTCCTTTGTCATAAGTATCTTTATTAATAAGAAGATGGCGACAGACAACCTGGAACTGGTGATTTTGGGTAACACCAAACAAAATGCCCCCCATAGGAGCGATTTAAACTGATCTTTAATGGGGCTGTTTATTTTTCACAGGAAACGGTGGAGCGCCTCAAATACGTATTGACAAACAACGGCCCTGCCGCCATATTCATACTCGAAAAGCTCAAGCTCCAATCTTCAAGCACCGTTCTGGCCCGGCTCATTGCGCAGTACGTTATTTCGGTTCAATTACCCATTGAGCGCTCTTTCTTTCTGATCTGTTGCTGCACTTTGAATAGATGCCCCATTCAATTCATCATTCTACAATCGGTGAATCATCTCTTAGGCTTGATGCATAGGTGTTTCCTGGTGCTTGGGACTATTTGGTCCGAGCATCCGCTTTGAATTCCATTAGGAGACGCAATGAATAACAGCAAAAGTGCCCCCCAGGGAATTGAATTGTTGGTTGAAAAATGCCGCCACGAATTCCGGCGCCCTGAAAATACGGATTACTACACAGAGGACGATTACAAAGAGGCCGAAAGAAAATTTGTTAAATTTTGCTTGGACGGCAATGCCTATCGTTGATTGGGCGATAATGTGTGTTCCGAAACACATGGGGAGGCTACAATCGATATGCCATCATCAGATGAACCATCTATTGATGCCCTCTAAAAGTGCGAACATTGTGAACAAAAGATGAATCCTGCGGTGGAAATTTACAATCACCATACCCGCCTGTGCAAAGCCTGTTTTCATCATATGGAAAATTTGCCACAAGTTGTGGCAAAAAGTGTTGAGCGGTGCCTGATCGGCAACGTTTTGTGAGCCCTTGAAACAAGGATCTACCATTTCTATAAAAGGAAGCTGAGGATGCAGATCAAGGAACTGATTCACCATATCGCCCAGGCCCTGGTCGACAATCCCGAAGCGGTTTCGGTTAATGAAATCGAGGGAACCCAGACCACGGTTTTCGAACTCAAAGTGGCCAAAAGCGATTTGGGCAAAGTCATCGGAAAACAGGGGCGTACGGCACAGGCCATACGTACGATCCTTATGGCCGTATCCGCCAAAATCAAAAAGCGTATGGTTCTTGAAATCATCGAGTAGCGTTTTTTATCCCCAAATACGGCCCTTGCTGATAGTGGCCCTATCAATGGAGGGCGGCTGTGAAAAACCCATGGAAGCGGCTTGCTATCATCATGGCGATCATTTGGATGACCGCCATTTTATTCTTAATCTGGTTTGCCGGCCAAGGGCCCAGCACAAACATCGCATCCATGTTGGATCGATTGATAAAATAGATTCTATCAATAAATAGTTAAGGGAGATTGGAACAATGGCAAACGGCCGCGTAAAATGGTTTGACGACAAGAAAGGTTTTGGATTCATTGAACAAGAAAATGGACCCGACGTGTTTGTTCATCATTCAAGTATTGCTGCTTCCGGCTTCAAATCGCTTCAAGAAGGCGATCGGGTAACATTTGAGATCGAACAGGGGAAAAAGGGACTTTCCGCAAAAAACGTGAAGGTCGTTGAATAGGCCCAAGAAAGGATGCCATCCATATTCGCACGTGAATAAGAACTTCAAAGCGTTGCAAAGACAATTTACGGACAAAAATGGACAGCACCCTGCAAGCGCCTCTTTTTTAGATCACGAAGAGCTTGTCGGCCTGTTCGAAACCGTTGTCCATTTGCTGTTTGAAGTTTTTGCGGCCTTCTTTAAAGGCCCCTGCCCAATTCTCAATGGCCTTGCGTCCTTCAGCCGGCACACCAGGGATTTGATCCAAAGCCGTATTGGCTACTTTTTCGAATTGCTCCTGAAGCAGCACCATCGCATCAAAGGCATTGTTGAAGGTGGTTTGATTGAAATCAATCATTTGTTTGAACACTTGTTTTTGTTCCATAGCGATCTCTCCTTAATTTGGTAAAGGGTTTTTGTGTGGCTTATTTTGTTTCTTTAGCAGACGTTGCCTTTTTGGCTTTGGCGGCAGGCTTTTTGGGTTTGGCCGGTGCGGCCTTTTTGGCTTCAGCAACGGGTTTTTCGGGTTTGGCCGGTGTGGCCTTTATCTCTGGAACAAGGCGCTTTTCAAGGCCTGAAAAGCTTTCTTGCACATACGTTTTAAAACGATCGCCCTCCTTCTTACAGGCGCTCACCCAACTTAATATGGCCTGGCGCCCTTCATCGGGAATCCAGATTGCCTGGTTTAACATCGTGTCCACGGTCAGAGCGGCTTGTTCTTGCAAGATGGACATGGCACCATACCAGCTGGAAAAAGCGCCTCTTTGAAAATCAAGCACCTGTTTTGTAATTGGCTTGGCCTCCATCATCATTTTCCTCCTTTTCAAAATGCCAATGATTGTTGCGGTGCGATATATTGCATGAAAGGTTGTAGGCCTTTATTCTACGGCTAAATATAGTTTTGTCAACAGACAATATGGTGCGTTGCAACATTTTTCCTTGACCCGCTCGAGGGGGGAAAATCATGCGGCTGTTTATCGTAGGAATCGTTACCGCCCCTGATATTGACATAAATCACCCTTTTACCATAGACTATGAAATCACCGATTCGGATTCTGACCTGCTACTGCGCTTTGAGTGGATTCCCCCATTCAATTCAATCAATCTTACAATTTAGGTGCTATCTTGAAGTTAGACGGATAGATGTTGGCCGCTATTTTAGTTTTTTAGTACTTAGGCCAGGATTAAGCGCGAAGAGTTCGCTATTCCATAAAAATGGAGAGCAACAAATATTTGAGGCCATGTAAGAGATGGCGTTATCATGCTATTGACCATTAAGCCCAGTCAAGCCCGCGAATTGTTCGAATCACTTGAACTGTTTCGTGAAGATAAGATCATTCCCGGTCATTTTCGCCCGTGTAAAGATTCTCCTTACGGACATGGATATGATTGGATTTATCGCTATCAGCGCAAGATTGCTCCATTTCTAGAGCCTCGACTGAAAGCTCATCACACCGAACTGACCTGTGAAAAGGGATTGCTTTATGAAGCTTTGACCAATGCCTTTTGTCACGCCCACCGCAAGGATCCACTCAAGCCGATTACCGTTAGTATCCATACAGGACGAATAGGGTTGCTGGTCCGTGTTTCTGATTGCGGCAAAGGATTTAATGTACAAAAAGTTTTTAAACACTACGTAAAGAAAAAACGTTATTTTTCTTCGGTAGGCAGCGGTATCCGTTTGATGGCCTTGTCACCTCACTTCAGCGTATTTTATAACCAGAAAGGCACGACAGTGAATCTTCTCTATCTGTTTGATAACGGTCTGACCATGTTTCCTGCCGATCTGATTGTAGCATCACCAGAATCGCAAGATGGATCAAAAGAAAAGGTGAGCACTCTTTCCCTTTGATAAAAAACCAAGCCCGGGCTAAGGAATGGCAACTTCTTGGATTTCCCATCACATTGTTGCCGTTTTTAGGATTTCGATGTAGCTCGGATATTCTTTTATGGCACCCACACTACGTTTGGGCCAACACTTGGAATCCACAATGGCTGGAGCGGGAGGATTCGAACCTCCGAATGCAGGAACCAAAATCCTGTGTCTTGCCGCTTGACGACGCCCCAGTAATAAGAATGATGCTAAGTGCGTAATCGATGTTTTGGCGTTTGCCAAACACCCCTATATTTACTAAACCGTACGTTGTCTGGTTTTGGCGGATATGATGGGTGTATTAAACATTAAAGCCGACAAATCGTTTTCCCGTGTGATATTGAGTTTCAGTTTATCTTGATCGATAACAAAATAGCGTGAAATTACCGCAACAATTTCATTCTGCATATCTTGCAGGCTATCGTCAGACACTTCCAGGCGGTCATAGATCAGTGCGAACTGCAGCCGTTTTTTGGCTGTTGCCCTGCTGCCGTTTTTGCGGAAAAGCTTCTTCATAAAATCGTTTAGCATTGGATTACTCCTATTTCCTGAAACCTATCTTGGATCCGACTTTTTTCCAGAAGGATTTGGAAACGCCGGGCACCTCAACTGGTAGATCGGGCTGCCCGTTAAGGCGCTTGGCGATGCGTACAAATGCCTGCCCGGCCTTTGAATTGTTTTGCATCACAATGTGGTTGCCGCTATTGGTGGCAACAACTATCTGGTCATCCGCTTCAACCAGGCCTACCAGGTCAATGGATAGGACATCGACAACATCTTGATGGCTCAGCATGTCCCCCCGTTCTACCATGGTTGGCACGATGCGGTTGACGATCAATTTGGGCGGGATCTGTTTGGCATACAATAAACCGATCACCCGATCCGCGTCACGAATTGAGGATACTTCCGGTGTGCAAACCACAACGGCTTCATCAGCTGCAGCCACGGCGTTTTCGAATCCGCGCTCGATGCCGGCCGGGCAGTCCATAAGGATATAGTCAAAAGCCTTGCGCAGCTCCTTGGATATGCGGATCATGTCTTTCGGTGACAAGACGTCCTTGTTGTCACTTTGTGAGGCCGGGATTAAAAAAAGGTCTTCAATGCGCCTGTCTTTAATAGCGGCTTGCCGCACTTTGCATTTGCCCTGGGCTACATCCACGATATTAAACACAATGCGGTTTTCAAGCCCCATGACAACATCGAGATTGCGAAGTCCGATATCCATGTCTACTACAGCCACCTTTTTGCCTTCCATTGCCAAGGCTGCTCCGACGGAGGCCGTTACGGTGGTCTTGCCGACACCGCCCTTGCCTGATGATATAACAATTATTTTACCTAACACGTTTCACCTCTTTTTAGTTAAGCATTATTGCCGGAATACTTATTTATCTAATGACAGGCCACGGGATGCGCTTAAACGGATTGGCCTCTAAATAGTCGTCCACAATGATGCCGCCATTTTCGAGATGGGCGAACTCAGGCGATCCCTGGCCGCCGGAAGGCAGTCCGGCGGCCACGATCTCGCCGATTTTGACCTGCGTTGGCCGAAAATCAAGTGCGAGTATAATAGCATCCCTGTTGTCCGGCTGACCCGCAGCGGCTGTCCCGCGCAAACTGCCAATGACCACGATGTCACCGCCGGCCGTCAGCTCACAGCCGGGATTGACATCGCCCATGATAATTAAATGTTTTTTGGAGCGTACACTTTGTCCGGACCGCACACGGCCGGCAAGTACGAGCGTGTCGCGGTGATGTTGCGATATGATGCTGCGCGATTCTTTCATCCTGAATGGCTTCTCTTCTCCCTTATCTTTTTCTTGAGGTGATATAATTTCATTTAGATTAAAAGTATCTTTCAGGTAGTTCCTGGTTTGTCGTCGGCAATCAGCACTTGCCTGGCCGGTACCGGTATCCAGTACAACCCGTGTAGCACTTGCCAGGTGTTTCAGTGGCTCGAAAAGCCGCGCCAACTCGCCTTGTATGAGCTCAAAAGGTGTATCGGGAACGATGGTCACCCAAATACTATTGCCGACACCCTTTATTCGTACGGGAGGTGTTCCTTCAATCATTAATTTTATTTATCATCTGTTTGGATTATAAATATTGGATTAAACTCAACCTTTCCGGGTGGTTGTGGCCGTATTTGCGCATGAGCAATACTAGGTAAGTGATGTACTGTTTGGCCAAAATGATTTACCATACTGTAACACATATTGTGTGTCAAGAATGAATAACATCAACATATAGTGTTTTTTCACTCTCTTATTATGAAAACTACACTATGGAATAAAGCCAAATTCTTACCCTTACCCCTTTGCATGGTTCAGATCGCCCGATTTTGAGGCTCTCAGTGAGTCGATTTTTTCGGCTGTCCATAGTGCCGCATCTGCCAATAACGCTGACTCAAATAGATGCCCATCGACAAGACCGATTTCCGAGTTATGGGGCGAATTCAGCACGATTACTTATCAAATCTATAATCTGGGTATAGTTTTTTTGCACATTCAGGACAAATACTGTAGGTGAATTCAGCTATGGTTGAATTGGGCTAAAACCATGCGCAATTCGAGATTCCCACTGAATAACTCTAGTTGGAGCACACCGATAAAATGAAAGTAAACCCATCCTTAAAATCAACGGAATATGGAAATTACTCTTATGAGTGGATTCCATGTTGCTTTGATTCATTTTTAAAGGAACTTTACCACATTAAAGGAGTGGGTAGTTCAGCTGAACATCTGTTAATCTATCGAGGTCACAAAGATAGACGGTGGCTTCTGGATTCAACCTTTATACGGCACGTGAAGGAAAATATTTTAGGTGTGAGTGCCATCTCCAAAGTAAGACCAGATTATAGGAAATCTCTTGAATTTCACAGGTTGCTGGGCAGTTTGTTTTTATACAAATTTGGGACGCAGACAGAACCTTCTCAGGAATTAGCAGATCTCGCTGAAGAGCACTCCATTGATCCATGGTTCGAATGGATGAAAAGAATTCAGCAATATCCAAATGACGATTTAGGCCCTATGTGGGGTTCTTTTTTAGTGGATTGGACCCAAAATGAGAAAGTTGCACTGTATTTCGCTAACGAAAACCGGCATAGACATTCAGAAGGTGCAATCTGGATCGCCGATGTCAATGCAATGGGAAAAGTCCTCCATCGAGATAAACCTGTTGTAGAAATTTTAATGCTTTTTCAAGACGCATTTAAAAATGATAAACAATTTGGATGCCCTTTAGTATTTTATCCACAAAAACAGATCGCCAATCAGAGAGCAACAAACCAAGATGCAATTTATGTTGCGCAAATGGATTTAAGATTTGACTTAGCTGAGATCTGGAGCCACATGGAGAATGAATCACAAGAAAATGAGAAAATATTCATAAAGTTGGTTATCCCGGTCGGAACATCAGATAAATGCGATGAATGGCTCTTGAAAAAGAATATCGACAAGAGCTTTATATATCCAGATAAATGAGGCTCCAACCACTATAGTGGATGCATTTGGAGACTATGAGGCGCGGAACCGATTCCTCCTGGCATCACAAATCAACGATATACTGAAAGCGCCTAATTTGCGTCAAATTCCCGATGCTTTGATCTGTTGTTCTATGAAGTGTTGCATTTCTTCTTTCTTGGGCAGCTCCAGAAGGTATTTTGATACAAACAACTGGTTGTCCATGCCGGCCAGGGCATATTCGACAAGGGTATGGTTCTTGCCGGTGCAAAGCAAAATGCCAACAGGCGGATTGTCGCCATCGGCCATCATGTTATCCCGATACCAGCTCACATAGGTGTTAAGCTGGCCAATGTTCTGATGGTTGAACTTTTCCAGCTTCAACTCAACCAGCACATGGCATTTGAGTATTCGATGATAAAACACGAGATCGACAAAAAAGTGCTCATCTCCGATCAAAATGCGTTTTTGGCGGGCCTCAAAGCAAAAACCGTGGCCAAGCTCCAATAAAAACTGCTCCAACTTGTCCAGCAGCTGGTCTTCAAGGTGGGATTCGCTCATCACCTCCCTTGATCTGATCCCCAGGAACTCAAAAACATAAGGATCGCGGACCGTCATGGTGGGATCGATGGTCTGGGCACATTGCCGCACCATTTCAGAGAGCTTCTTTTTGTTCCTGGAAAGCCCGGAGCGTTCATAGTAGAGGCTGCCGATCTGGCGTTTCAATTCGCGCACAGACCAGTTGCCCAGGATGCACTCAACCTCATAGAAAGCCCGTTGAACCGGCTCATCGAACCTGAGCAGTTCGACAAAGTGACTAAAAGACAATCGGCCGATCAACTCCTTTCCCGGAAGGCATAATTCGGGAGTCGCCGACTCCCGTTTTTCAACCGCGCCGGTCACCAACTCACCAAGCAAGCGTTGATGCAATTCGGGAGACACCGTCTCCCGAATCTGCGGATAGGTTTGGTAAAACTGACGATAGCGTCGCAATTCGCGTTCTTCAATACGGCTTACGCCTTTTGAACTCAGGCTTGCCGAGAGCCGGCCAAGAAGTCGGTCCCCGTATTTAGCCCGGTCCGCGCCGTTTTGCTCGTATTCGATGATATAGCACCCGATCATCCAGTTGCGCAGCGTCAGGCTGACATTGACGGCCCGGTTGGCCTGTGTGGCCAGCTCTGCGTGAACCTTGCGAATGGCGCCGACCAGTTTTTCAAAGTCTAATGGGTGAAAAATCATATGGTCACTTTTTTAGTTTACCGGTCCACCCTGTTTTTGAGATCCATGCCGGGTTTGAAAAAGGGCAATCTTTTCGCTTTGACGGTCACCTGCTCGCCCGTTTTGGGATTCCTGCCGGTGTAGCTTTTATGCTCTTTGACTTTGAAGCTGCACAGCCCGCGAATCTCCACGCGGCATCCCTTGGCCAGGGCATCGGCCATGGCGTCAAAGACCATCTCAACCGTCTTCCTGGCCTGCGGCTTTGAAAGCCCGTTGCTTGCCTTCAGAGTCTCAATCAGTTCATTTTTGTTCATGGGCAACCTATCTTTTGATGGCCTCACATCGCGGCCACCCCATTGTCATCGATTTTCAGAAGCTGGGGCTCCGGATGAAAGGATCGATTGGTGAGAAGGCTTCTGACTTTTCGGCCAACATGGATCATACGGCAAGTCTATGTTTTGCCAATTGATGCAAGGCATCTTACCGGCCGATGGCGACCGGGTCAACGTGGTTTTATCAAAATCTTTCAGGTGTTATGAATTATTGTGTTTTTGCAGGGGATTTGCGCCTGGGATCGGCCTCGGCCCTAATACGCCAAAGGAACAGGTCTACGGCTGCCTCCAGATCTTGGGCCGGCCGGGACCCGGGATCAAGCCCCCCTGACCCGGATGCCGCTGGCTTTGACGATTTTATAGTTGCCACCGCCTCATCCGACATCATTTCATACCCGATTTATCGGTAACTAAAAGCAATATGTTTCCATACGGGAATGTACCCATACCTCAAAATTTCTTCCATATCGGGCGTGTCCGGCTCAAGCTCTGATAGATAAGCAAAATTCCAGGCTAAAATACAGTTCTTAAGCAGGCTGGCACATGCAT
>JASFER010000016.1:0-42354 GCA_050124755.1 Desulfobacteraceae bacterium | reverse complement strand
TAGCGTATTTTTTTTTCGATTGGTGTCCAACCCCTCTTAAATTGTAATAATCCATAATGGTCAATATCAGTTCTACCGAAATCGAACATTTTTTTACCATTTAGTATTGCATTTTTTATTGCATTCCACATTATCAGATTATTTGCTCTATATTTCTGATACTCTAAAATTGAGGCGCCGTATTTATATGTAATTGTATCATTAAATTTAAAAAAAATTGATCCGGCAATTATCTTATTATTTAAAGACGATAGTGTTACATATCCATAGCCTTTGCTTAGGATATTTTTTTGAATCATTCTAAATAACTTGAGCGGCTGTGGAGGAAGGCCGTGCCTTTTCCTGGTAAAACAATTTAAACGATAGAAAGCTTTAACATAACTTATGGAATCAGAATCATTTGTTTTTACCTCATATTTTAATGCTTTTTTTATGTTTCTTTTTGTACTCCCCCTAAACTTTTTCATTTGCGCATTTTCTTGTTCTTCTAATATCAGCTCATGCTTAAAGAATTCTTTGTTAAAGGTCCTGGGTCCCTTCTTTGGCATGGCGCCACGTACTTGTATATTATTCCACCCCTTCTTTTTTCCATATTCTTTGGCAAAATCCCATAATAAATCAAAAGTTTCACCATCACTGCAAATGGGATTGCATTCATCGCTAAAAGGCAATGATACTGCCCTGTGCCCGGTAATAAAACTATTAACGTCCATTAACGGTAGAAAACCAATTATTTGCCGGCTTTCCATTGCTATAAAAAACATTGGTTTGTAATTATATGTTTCGGAAAGTACTTTCGCCCAGTTGGATGTGTGAAAAATAGAAACGCCATCCATTTCGGAAATACTTTCATTCCAATATGGAAACTCGACAGGATTGACTATTTTGATTTCCATTAATTTATCAGCACCAAACAATCTATCGCATTGCTTTATTACTTTGTTTCATTCATTTAAAGGATACTAAAAATCTATTCTGCTTATGCCGCCTTTGTAGTATTATCTTTTGTCAAAATAAACTTTGCTACATTTTCAATCGAATCGAGATTTTCCGGTACTAATTCGTGATCTTCGATTTTGACTTCAAATGTTTGTTCAAGAAAAGATACCAGTTCAAGCACACCAGTTGAATCTATTATTCCTTCCTCAAGAAAAGATGTACTATCGGTTAGCCCGCTTTCGTTTCCAAAAAGAAAATTTTCGACAATAAATCTTCGTATATTTTTTTTATAATCATCCATCTATTTTCTCCATCGTATACATAATTATTATAGAAATTGTTAATGGCATTTATCTTTCGATATTGCGAATTATTCTGGCTGGATTTCCAGCAACAATAACCTGCTTTGGAACTTCTTTCGTAACTACGCTTCCTGCACCAATTATGCTGTCTTCACCAATGGTGATACCGCATAGAATTGTTGCATTGGATCCTATGGAAACCCCCTTTTTTATAAGGGTTGGGATTACCCGCCAATCGGCTTCTGTTTGTAGGCCCCCACTCGGATTAGTAGATCGTGGATAAATATCATTAGTAAACATGACGCCATGCCCTACAAAGACATCATCCTCAATTGTAACTCCCTCACAAATGAAAGTATGGCTTTGAATTTTGCAGTTCGCGCCGATAAAAGCATTTTTTTGTATTTCCACAAACGGACCGATTTTAGTATTATCACCGATAGAGCAACCGTAGAGATTAATGAAATCATTAAGGAATACATCCTTGCCGATTTTTACGTCCGAGGCAATTTTTTTCATAGGAATAGGCCTTAATAATTAATTGAATTAATATTACATTAGACATGATTAGTCTTTTATTTCAATTGGAGCACCTTTTAGTTTTAGTGACTCGTTTGAGGCAGCCAAAATCTTTACCACTTCTAGGCCGGCTACGCCTCCAGTTAGAGGCTCTTCGCCCTTGATGACACAATCGGCAAAATGTTGTGCTTCAAGCGACAGGGCTTCATGGTTTTCCAGTTTGGGTACATACATGTCGCCTACACGGTATTGAACATTGAGCCGGTAAAGATCTTCTTTGGTTTCGTAGATTTCCACACCCTTGTCGTATACCTTAACTTTCTCGTCCGGGTGGGTATCATCGTATAGAATCATTTTTTTACTGCCACCGATCAGGGTTTGTCTAATTTTTACCGGTGAGAGCCAGCTTACATTGATATGTGCGACCACATTGTTTTCCATATTGATGGTCAACATGGATTTAGGGTTGAGCCCGTGGCCGTTATAATTCAAACCGGTGGCGGATACGGAGAGTTTTTTTAGGGGGATCAAGTGATCCATGATGGAAAGATCGTGGGGGGCAAGATCCCAGATGACATCAATGTCTTGCTGAAACAATCCCAGGTTAACCCTGGCGGAGTCAAAATAGACGATGTTGCCCAGTTCATTCGATTCGATCAGCTCTTTCATTTTGCGCACGGCACCTGTGTATACGAAGGTGTGATCCACAAAGAGAATCTTTTTCCTCTTGTGTGCGAGTTCGATCAATTTTTCCGCTTGTTCAACGGTTTCGGTTAAGGGCTTTTCCAGCCATACGTGTTTGTCGGCCAGCAGAGCCTCTTTGGCCAGTTCGTAATGCGTCGATACCGGGGTTGCGATGGCAACGGCATCAATGACGGTGTTCCTAAATATTTTTTGGGGATCGGTGCACGGATCAACTTGGGGATAAAAACGGGATGCCGTTTCTAGCCGCGATTCGGAAAAATCACAGATGGCACTGAGTTCCATGTCCGGGTTTTGGTTGAAGTTACGAGCTAAATTGGGGCCCCAATATCCGTATCCGATAAGTCCTATTTTAAACATTGTTTTCTCCTTTCCCCTTGGGGGTTTGGAATTTATTGTATTACAATTGAAAATTATGTCTGGATTTACTGGATTTAGTTATTATACGCCCATGAATTCCTTTATGCTTTTAGCAATATACTCAATTTGTTCATTTGTCAGTTCCGGAAACATAGGAAGGGATAGGAGTCTGGCAGCTGAATTTTCCGCTATGGGAAAGGCACCTTTTGGGTACTCCAGGTGTTTATAGGCTGGTTGGAGGTGCAGGGGCAGCGGATAGTGCAGTCCTGTTGCGATTCCCTTATTCATCAGGAACTTTTGCAGATCATCTCGGTTGTCCACATGAATAACATAAAGATGGTAGACGGACTCTACCAGGTCTGCTTCCGTGGGCGTTTTAACCCCGGGGATTTGGGATAAAAGTGTATTGTAACGGGCGGCATTTTGCCTTCGGGATTCGGTCCAATCCGGCAAGTGCTTTAATTTGATACGCAACACCGCAGCTTGAATGGCATCCAACCGACCGTTATAGCCTTCGATCTGGTGGTGGTATTTTTTTTCCTGGCCGTGGTCCCTGATCATACGCATTTTTTGGGCCATCTGCTCATCCTGGGTGACCACGGCGCCGGCTTCACCAAAGGCCCCCAGGTTTTTGCCCGGATAAAAGCTAAAGCATCCGGCAGCGCCCAATGACCCCGCCTTTTTGCCCTTATAAAGGGCGCCGTGGGCCTGACATGCGTCTTCGATAACCGCCAAGTTGCTTTTTTCGGCAATTTTCAGGATGGCATCCATGTCTGCTATCTGCCCGTAAAGATGAACAGGGATGATGGCACGTGTTTTGGATGTGATATGTGCCTCAATTTTATCAGGATCAATATTGCAGGTGTCTTCTTTAACATCTACAAATTTGGGTTTTGCGCCTACCTGAGAGATGGCTTCGGTTGTGGCAATGAATGTGTTGGGAACGGTGATGACTTCATCGCCCTGTCCTACCCCAGCGGCCATCAGGGCGAATCGCAGGGCGTCCGTTCCCGAGCCAACGCCAACGCAGTACCGGCTGTCGCAAAAAGCAGCGAATTCCTCTTCAAAATTGGTAACTTGTGGTCCTCCAATGAAAGCACCGTTCGTCATGGCTTCGGTTACAGCCGGGATGACATCGTGTTCGATTTGTTTAAATTGGGCTTTTAAATCAAGGAATGGAATATTCATCGTTTGCTACCTTTCACTTAATTTGTGCTTTTTATGATGGGGAGCACAGAGAATGTGGAATGAATTCGATTTTAAGTCAAATTGCTTGACAGGATTAAAATAATAATTGAGCCTGTTTTGTGCCTTGTTGCGTTCATTGTCTTTGTTTATCAGGCTACCGCTGTGGTGTTGGTTTTTTTCTGGATATAGTTGGTGACATTATTGATTGAGTCCAGATTTTCCGGGACCAGTTCTTCGTCCGCGACCCGGATTGAGAAGTTTTCTTCTATGAAAGCGACAAGTTCCAGAACGCCTGTGGAATCGATGATGCCTTCATCCAGAAATGAAGTGTCGTCAGTCAGGCCTTCATCGTTGCCGAACATGAAATTATCAACGATGAATTGCCGGATTAGCTCAGATGTGTTTTGCATGGATGGTTTCCTTTCAGATTATTTTAATTTCCCACGGAGAGCCCAGAGAGCTCAGGGCATTTGGAATGGATTCTCTTTATTCTCTTTTTATTGGGCAGGATTTACTGGATTTATTAGATATTATTTTGATTTTCCTTTTGGAAAATCAAAATAATGTCCATCCTGTCTAATGCCAAATAAATTGAATCCATTCTGATTAAAATACCAGGACATAGCTCCGCTTGGTCGATTACGTCCGTATCGATCGGCGGGGGTTTCTTTTTTGAACGCACCGCTGTTGGGCATTTTTTTCTGTGGCGCATATTATAATCGGATTAGGAATCTTCCTCACAGCACACTATGTCGGGTATATTATTCCCCTAAAAGTTTCGGCGCCATGATGTGCCTTTGCCCAGTGTACCTCCGGGCATATAGAACCGCATGGCGCTGGATAGCATCTTGAACCTTTGATTTTGTCTATCGCTAATGACCATTCTGTTTTTTGCAGGAAACGCTATGCTTTCCTCCTGAGAACGAAAAGGACCTATTTAATCCATGGTTTCACTTTTAGCAAGCAGTATGCCAAGCCAGTTTAAATTAAATTATGCCTAATTAAGCGCATTTATAACATAATAGGATAGGAATATATGCAAAACAATGCCACTTTTATAGAAACGATTTTCACAATCATAGGAAATGGGATTCACAATCAAGCGGAGCAATGATGGGTTTGGTGGTGTAGTGGATTCTGTTATATGTTTTTATTGGACCTATTTAGGATAGTGGGTTTTCGGGATGGTTGGGTCTGGGATTTTACCACAAAGGCAACCGAGAGAGCCGTGCATGGTATAAAAGCGCTTTGAGTTCTGTGGTAAATGCTGACTTTGCAGGGTGAGACCTTTAGCGCGAAGCGGTGTGCAAAAAAGTGGCATCATTGCAAAAGGCATCAGTATCGCCAAGCAAAAAGCTATCCACCGCAAATTCTCGAACCTTCGCCTTAACAGCATCCACCGGTCATGTTTCTGTTTCTGATTAGATCCGGATGCAAACCGGTACGCTGACCACCATATCCCGTTTTAGTTATGAGCCTCGATCTGAGAAACCTTTTCGATTAATACAGCCGGCATATGCAGGTACCTCGTTGTAGAACGCTTGACGTCAATATCGTCATAGACGCGCTGAGCCTGCTCAGGGGTCAGACCAACCAGCGGTGCCACGGCATCTGCCTGATATCCATGATTCTTGGCATATAAACACAAATCCATCTTATCGTAGGGCAAGGAAAAGTAAAATTCATCCTGGCCTTGGGCCAGGGAATAGGTGTCGGTGGTGGGCGGCCGTTTGCGGACGTTTTCCGGAACTCCCAAATACGCGGCCAACTGGTAGACCTGGGTTTTGTATAAATGGGCTATGGGTTTGATGTCTGCGGCGCCGTCTCCGAGTTTGACAAAAAAGCCCTGGTCATATTCGAGCCGGTTGGGCGTGCCGGTGACAGCGTAATTCAACCGGTCTGCATGATAGTACTCCAGCATTTTACGGGTACGCTGTTTAAAATTTGTCGCTGCAACAATCTCGAGATAGGCTTTCAAGGGTAAACGTCGCTTTTCTATCTCACCGGACGGTGTTTGAACCACAACTGAAAAAAGGTTGAATCCTTTGCTTTCCAAAGCGCTGGATATGACGATTTTAGATTTCCAGCCCTCTCCGTACTCGGGTACAACCTGACGTACGGCATCGTCATATCTGCGGTAAAATCCAACGGCTTCAAGAATCTGTGAAATGTTCTCATGGGCCCTGTCAATTTTAAAGGCATCTGCAACGGAAGTACTCAGTTCTAGTGTGTCGTCCGAAGAGTGGCGTTCGGGCATGAGCAGGCCGAACACACGTTCGGGACCCAGTGCTTTTACAGCCAGTCCTGCCGATACGCTGCTGTCGATACCGCCGGACAGGGCCACAACCAATCCCCGGCGTTTAAGTGTCTTAGAGAGTATCAAGCGCATTTTCCGGGTGATCTTTTCTATTTCTTTTTCCGGATCCAATTTAAGAATGTCTTTTGTAAGAGCCGTCTGTGTCATTCGTTTACCTTTATTAATTTGTTGGACTTTGGGTTCTTTGGCCAGGTAAAACTTACTCTGCTTTTGTCGAATATATTTATATGTAAATAATTGTTCAAGCTTTTTTGGAAACTTAGTTTGTTGAGGGTGTTTATTTTTTTTGTGTTTGTTGGGTTTTTGCTATTTTGATGCATTGTTGTTTGTCGATTTTTCCGCTGGCATTTTTGGGTAAAGCACGCAAGGGTATGATTTGCGATGGGAGTTTGTGGCCCGGGAGTGCTGCAGCACATTGTTCCAGCAAGTCATTGGGTTGGATCTCCTCCTGCTTGAATACCACTAGAGCCGATAAGCGGTTGCCCATCAGTTTATCGGGCACGCCGATGACGGCCGTTTCAATAACCAGGGATGTGGCCATGATCACATCTTCTACTTCTGTTGGATTGACCCGGTGACCGCTTATTTTTACAAGGCCGTCCTTGCGCCTCAGAACGTGCAAAAAGCCCTCTGCGTCACGATAGCCGATGTCGCCGGTGTGGTAACCGTGGCCGTCCAAAACGCGGGCCGTATCGGCGGGGTCTTTCCAGTAGCCCATCATAATATTGGGTCCTGATGCTACCAACTCCCCTTCTTTCCCATTGGGCACTTCCCGGCCCTGCTCATCAAGAATGCCGATGGAAACGCCGGGGATGGGTTTGCCGATGGAGTCCAATTTGGATTCAAATTGGGCCGGTTCCAGGTAAGTTAAGCGTGCGGAAGCCTCGGTGGCGCCGTACATGATCACGATTTGGGTATGCTCCGGCAAGACCTTCCTTAGTTCAAGCTTCAGTGATCTGGCCATGTGGCCGCCCGCTTGGCTGCAATATCGCAAATGGTTGAGTTGATCTTTGCAACCGGCCAGCGGAGAACGGTTCAACAGGTACGCAAAGGTGGATGGCACACCAGAAAAACCGGTGACTTTCTCCGCAACCATTTGGTGTACGACATCCGCCGGATACATAAAGCGGTTATTGATTACCACAGTCCCGCCGGCCGCCATATGGGTATTTAGCAACGATTTGCCCATGACATAGAAAAAAGGCAGCACTACCATTTGGATGTCATTGTTGGAAAGCGCCAGATATTGGCAGATGGAGCGGACGTTGGAGACAATGTTTCTATGGCTCAGCATGACGCCTTTGGGCCGGCCTGTGGATCCCGAGGTGTAGATGATACTGGCAAGGTCCGTGTCGGTCGCTTTAATGGTTTCAGGCTTTCCAGGAGGTTGTGAAATTGCTTCTTCATAGGAGGATATGGCAAAAGGCAGATCTTGCCATTTTTGCTTTGGCCTGTCGATCACGATCAGCTTGAGCGGCGATACAGGCAAAGAGACAGCTTTGAGCAGGCGCTCTGTTTTAAACGATGTGATGATGGCGGCGGGTTCGAGGTCGTCCAGGAGATATTGAAGGCCTTCGGGTTTAATTGCCGGATTCAGCGGTGCTGCAACAGCTCCGGCTTTAAGGGTGGCATAGTAGGAAGTGATATATGCCACACTATTTTCCAGCAGCACTGCCACCCGATCGCCTTTTCCGACGCCGCGGGCTTTCAGGTGGGCGGCGAGGTTGTCCGTTTGGTCGTTGAGTCGGCTATAGCTGATCCTGTGATTGTCGTAAACAACGGCTGTCTTGTCCGGATAGCGATCGGCGGAATGTTCTATAAAGTTATGAATGAGCATGGTTACTTTTTTAGTTCCTGTGGTTTTTTGTGTTCATTAATTGGATCGATGGCCATTTGCTCATATCCATTGTAGAAGCTATCTCAAAAACCTTCTAACGCCTCACACTTGGTCGGCCTATGCCGAAGTAAGCAAAGCCCTGGGCAGCCAAAAAGGTGGATGAGTAGAGGTTTCGGCCGTCGAAGATGATGGGCGCTTTCAACATTTTTTTGATTTTGTTGAAATCGGGGTTTCTGAACTGGTTCCAGTCAGTCAAAACCGCCAGGGCATCTGCGCCGTCAACGATGCTGTATTGATCCTCCATAATGTCCACCAGGGAATTGGACGCCAGCCCCTTTTGAGCGTTGGGGCCGGCTTGTGGATCGAAGGCCCGGATTCTCATGCCGCCAGCGGTCAGCCGGTTAATGGTCTCAATGGCGGCTGATTCACGAACATCATCGGTATTGGCTTTGAATGACAGGCCCCAGACAGCCAGGGTTTTACCTTCGATCCCGCCCTGTTCTGAGAAATAGTTTTCAATTTTGTTTGCCAGAACGGCTTTTTGCCGATTGTTCACCGCATCTACCGACATGACCAATTCGGCCTGGTAGCCGTACTCTTTGGCCGTATGGATCAAGGCTTTTACGTCTTTGGGAAAACAGGATCCGCCGTAGCCGACACCAGGATAGATAAAATGATAGCCGATACGGTGGTCGGAGCCGATGCCGATGCGCACATCCTTTACATCGGCGCCCACTTTTTCACAGATATTGGCCACTTCGTTCATGAAAGAGATTTTGGTGGCCAGCATACAGTTGGCGGCATATTTTGTCATCTCCGCACTGCGAATGCCCATGACAACCATCTTGTCCCGGCTGCGGGCAAACGGGGCGTAGAGGGTTTCCAGAAGCTTTGCCGTGCGGATGTTGTCCGTGCCCACAATAACCCGGTCGGGTTTCATGAAATCATTTACGGCGTCACCCTCCTTTAAAAATTCAGGGTTTGATACGACGTCAAACTCCAGTTTCAACTGTCTTTTTTCGAGCTCCTGTTCGATGATGCCTCGCACCATATCGGCCGTGCCCACGGGTACAGTGGATTTATTGACGATGATCTTATAGTCGGTCATGGTCTGGCCGATCTGCCGGGCCACTTTTCGAACGAAGGAAAGGTCACACGACCCGTCAGACTGGGAAGGGGTCCCCACGCTGTTGAACACGAAAAGCGCATCGGCCAGTCCTTCGGCAAGCTCTGTACTGAACTTAAGGCGGCCCTCGCTAAAGTTACGTTTGACCAGCGGTTCCAGGCCTGGCTCATAGATAGGGATATGACCGTTTTGGAGTGATTTGACGATATCAGGATTGACATCAATGCAATAGACATCATTGCCCATTTCTGCATAGCAAGCTGCGGCCACAAGTCCCACATATCCGGTACCGACAATGCAAACGTTCATTGTTAAATTCCTTTTTTTCTTTCGCTGGAGGGAGGTTGAGATTATTGAATATCTGAATCTTGCATGAAAAGACGTCCTAATTCAACCGATAGGGGCTCGTCGGCGTCATGGTAATGGTAAGCATGACGTTGTTCTCGGTATACTCATAGGCTTCGATATCGGAAGTCACATTTCTGAAGTTGTAGGCGAGCCCCGCAGTCATCCATTGGAGGATCTGCCAATCCAGTTCTGCACCGGCACGAAGGGTATTGTCCACCCGATCCGTAACGGCATTGGGGTATTCATCATATCGATAGGATGAGAAAATGTTGGAAGAGAGTCTTGGCGAAAAGTTGTACCCCAGCTCTACTCTGCCTTGATAGTAAATCCTCAGCCCGGTATCCTCAACACCGGCGTCGTCAATTTCGTACCCGCTCGTAGCAAGGATGTCGATGTAGCTGGTCCGAAATTCCCACCGTTTATAAATTTCAGAGTCGACATTGAAACCACTTTCATCATCCGATGTATCAAAGTCCTGGACATAGTATCCCGCCCCCACACTAATACGGGCATTGCCTTGAAATCGTTTTTCCACACCAATGGTGGGATGGTAGATTTGATAGTCCTCATCAATATCCTGATCATATTCGAGAACGGTATGTCGATAGGCGACGAATCCGGACAAATATCGATCAAAATTATATAAAATCCGGACATTACCATTGTATTCCACACGGTCATTTTCGTCTTCGTACTCGCTATCTCGATAATAGGCATCCAGTTCGGTGGTCCATTTGGGCGAGAAATTGTAGGCCACGCCGCCGGATGTTGTGCTGATGTCATTGTCGTCTACCGGCAGTCCTTCAACGGTATCCACTTCCCTCAACAGACGATATTGGTAGGCCAGGTAGAAGCTGTCGCTGGTGCCAAATTGATGGGTCAGGCGCAGTTCAGCTGTATTGGTGTAATATTCATTGCGGCCACGGCGATCGACATCGGCTTCAATGGCCGATCCTCGAAGGGGGTCATCTGGATCGATGGCATCGGTTTCGTCAACGGGATCATTTGTCCGCAGATAGGTATTGCGTAATTCAAGCCGCGTGTTGCGCTTGATCTCTTTCCATGTATAGAGGCTTGCAAGGTGGCGCCAATAATCCAGCTCCGAATTGTCTGCAAACTTGTTGTATGATGGATTGTAATTGAGCTCCAAACCGGCCGTCCGCCAAAGCACCTGTCCATTCAATCCTAGTCCTGCTGTGGTGATAAAGTCATCGACCTCATTATCAGGCGTCAGGAACAAATTGTCGGTATATTCCTCGGTTAATGTCAAAGTGGGTGTGAAAAGCACTTGTGCGGCATAAATCGTTGACGCACTCATGAGCACAAGGGCTGTTGATAGGATACACGTTATTTTCTTGGAAGCCATTTTTCCCCCTCTTGTGATGTTGAATTGAAGCCTATATATATGTATGAAGGCGCTTTGGGAACATTGCACCCCAAAAAGGTGTACGGATATACCTTGCCGATTAAGGAACAATGATGGTATCGTCGGTTTTAATTGAAACGTTCTGGCTGAAATCTTTACCCTTTAGGATATCTTTGTAATTGATGCGGATGACTTTTTCCTTTCCGTTTTCCCGGCGAAACAAGATGATCTCTTTTTTGGATGCCCATTCTGTAAATCCGCCTGCCAAAGCAAAAGCCTGCAATACGGTGAGCTCCTTGACGATGGGGTAAACACCGGTATTGACTACTTCTCCAAGGATGTAAAAGCGCTGACTGGTTGCATTTCTGATGGTTACCGTAACGCTGGGGCTGGCAACGAATTGCTTGAGACCGGCTTCTATTGTTTTTTTCAACTGGGTTGGCGTAAGACCTGCGGCTTTTACATCGTCGAGCAGCGGAAAAGATATGAAGCCATCCAGGCGTACAATGATCTCTTCCCTCGAAAAGTCGGGCTCTTTCCATGTTACGATTTCAAGGGTGTCTCCCACCCCTATTTTGTATGCCGCTGGCGGGTTTTTGTTCTCCTGGGCCGCTGCAGGAAGAAGAAAAAGCAGCGATATGATAAAAACCGGGAAAGCGATAACAGCAGATCTTCTCATAATAAGCCTCCTGTTTTCTGCTAAATGAGGACTGGTAACCTGTTCTCAGGGCCAGGGTTATCAGGTGAAAGGGTTCTGCCGGGAAAGCATTTGAGGCCGGCCGGGGCAAAACCCGGTCCTACGAAGCCCCTCTGCCCGGCCGGCCATGCCACAAGAAACGTGGGCTCGGCATCCGCGCCGGCCTGGTATGAAAAACTAATCCTCACAGCCGTAATAGCTTCTGTACCAGTTCACGAATTGCTGGATACCCTCTCGCAAGGGGGTTGCGGGTCTAAACCCGACATCATTGATGAGATCATCGACATCGGCATAGGTAGCAGGGACATCGCCGGGTTGCATGTCCATATACACTTTTTCGGCTTTGCGGCCAAGGGCTCTTTCAATTTCCTCTATGAATTCTGATAATTCAACAGGGTTATTGTTGCCGATGTTGTATATTTTGTACGGCTTATAAGAGGTTCCGGGATCCGGATGATCGCCGTTCCAGGTCGTGTTCGGCACAGGAACATTATTCATGACCCGCACAACACCTTCGATGATATCGTCGATATAGGTGAAGTCCCGTCTCATTTTACCATGGTTGAAAACTTTGATGGGGTTACCTTCCAAGATGGCCTTGGTGAACAAAAACAGGGCCATATCGGGTCTCCCCCAAGGTCCGTATACGGTAAAAAATCGCAGTCCGGTGCACGGCAAGTCAAACAGATGGCTGTAAGTATGGGCCATGAGTTCATTGGATTTTTTTGATGCAGCATACAGCGATACGGGGTGATCGACGTTGTGGTGAACCGAAAACGGCATGCGCGTGTTGGCGCCGTATACTGAGCTGGATGACGCAAACACCAGGTGCTTGACGTTGTGGTGGCGGCAGCATTCAAGGATATTGACAAAACCCACAAGGTTGGAATTGACGTAGGCTTGGGGGTTAACGATCGAGTAGCGCACACCGGCCTGGGCCGCCAGATTGACAACAGCGTCGATCCGATTTTCGGAGAAAATGGCTTTTAAATCATCGCCATCCGCAAGATCGGATTTAGAAAACTGAAAACGATCATTTTCGTTAAGCTGCTTTAAGCGATCGTGTTTAATTTGCACATCGTAATAGGTATTGAGATTATCGAGACCTATAACACGATATCCGTCCTTTAGAAGCCTTTTGGACAGATGAAAGCCGATAAATCCGGCCGCACCTGTAACGAGAATCTTATCGAACTGGGTTTTCATTATCAGCCTCTGTTGGCGTTGGGTTGGATTTGGGGTTATGTATCAGGAATTTAATGGACCCTGCAAGAGAGTTTTTCTTCGGTCTGATATGTGGAGCGGCGGTGGGCGGACACAGCTCCGCCTGGTCGATTACATCTTCAATCCGTCGGGCCCCTCTTCATTTGATATGCGTGCGACGGAGAATTCTCTGCCACGGGGTTCCGGGCCGGTTATCCATGTCAGAGGATGGATGCCCCGACCGCTGGTAAAGTTTTATCGGCCTATGCCGAAAATGACGGTCTCGACGGTTAGCGCCACAATCATGATGTCCTTGAGAATGGAATGGTTAGGCTGCCGCGTAGGATGCGGCAAGCAACAATGAC
This sequence comes from Desulfobacteraceae bacterium, assembly GCA_050124755.1. Lineage (GTDB taxonomy): Bacteria > Desulfobacterota > Desulfobacteria > Desulfobacterales > Desulfosarcinaceae > JARRKU01. The sequence goes on along the minus strand of JASFER010000016.1, from coordinate 29,085 downwards.
CGACAGGAAGATGAAAATCCCCTCTCCAAACACAAAGAGATCGTAGCGAATGGGGCAATATTTCCTGAATAACTTCAAATTATTCTTGTCGGTAGTAGGATTTGTTATATCCGTAATATTTGGTCACAGAACGATCCGCCTGATTCAACACAATTCCGATGAGTTTCTCCTTACCTAGTTTTTCAATGGTGTCTACGACCGCATCTCTAGATGTTTTTTGCGCCCTTACGACGACAATAACACCATCCACATACTTGGCGATGGCATTGGTTTCCGAAGCCATGGTGGGCGGTGGAGAGTCGATGAGCACATACCGATCATCGTATCGGCTCTTCACCTCTTCCAGCAGTGCTTTCATCTTTTTTGACGACATGAGCTCCAATGGATTAGCCGGCGGCTCACCGGCTGGCAGTAAGGTCAATTTGTCAATGGGCGTTTTTAACAAAGCGCCGCCAATATTATCGCCATGGGCAAGGTAATCAGCTAAACCGGCTACTTTATTAAAGCCGAAACGGGTATGAATGGCCGGTTTGCGCAAATCACCGTCAATCAATAAGACATGCTCTTCAACACCTTGAGCCATGCTGACGGCAAGATTGGAACTAACGAAAGATTTCCCCTCACCCGGAAGTGCGCTGGTAATAAGAATGGTTCTTGGCGGCGAACCTACAGATGGAAAAAGGATATTGGTTCTGAGAACCTTAAAAAGCTCCGCTTCCACAGATTTAGGTTTATGATACACAATCAGGGTCTTGTCCAGAAAACCGGCAGTGGCATTACGGTTGGCGTCCACAAGTGAAACCACATTCTCCGGGCTCTTCTTTTCGAGCCTGGACTTTTTTGGCTTCACACTCAACAGCACTGGGCTGGCATTTTTTCGATTCGCTTTTTCAAGGGCATCAAATATTTTCCCCATTTTTTATACCAAACCTTGTTAGAGTGTTAATAAGAATCTAACTGCCGACCACCTTTTGGATAAAGGGTAACATAACATCCCCCTTGAGGCTGATCAGCCCAAACAGGCCTAGAAGACAAACATTCAACACCGCAAAAGAGATGCTGCATATATTGTTTACTCTGGTTAAAAGTAATTGCTTGCGGTCTATCAGCAGGGGGATGGTCGTCAAAACAGGCAAGTTGAAGTATTTCTCGATATCATCCGGATTTTTAAATGAGCTGTCCATCATTTCCAGCAAAAAGGCCAATCCCCCCCCCAGACCAAGGCCGACCACCACCACCGCCAGAAAAACCTTGCGCATATCCGGCTCTACCGGCCTTTGCGGCAGCTTGGCCGGATCCACGATTCTGAATTGTTCACCCTTTTGTTTACGTTCCATATTCACGGCAATATCGGCCTCGAGTTTGCGATTGAGCAGAGAGTCGTATGAGGCCTGGATATTTTCGTAGTCCCTCTTTAAGCCGAGTAGTTCCTGCTCTCTTTTGGGTGTATTTTCAATACGTCGATCGTAAAGATTAATTTGGGCCTCCAAGCCCTTGATTTCCATATCAGCAAGTTGAATCTCACGCTGCACCTCGGTGATTTGCGCCCTCAGTGCCGGTGGCATTCGCGCCGTATCCGCAGCATCGCTTCCGGATCGAGATGCTTGTCGGGATTCCATCTCGGCAATTTGTTTTTTAAGACGAATGATATCCGGATGCTTTTCCGTATACCTGGTTTGTAAGGACTCGAGCTCGGAAATCAACTCATCCAAGGTAGCCCCGCTTTCTTGCTGTCTCTGATTCGGGCCGATGACCACCACCGAAGGTTGTCTCGATGTTATTTGGTTTTTCAATTCAGCCAACCGGATTTTCGCATCGCGGCTGCTCTGTTGTCGGTCGGACAGGTTGTCCTGCAAACGTTCCAGGATGCGCAGATTGGTATCGAGCTGCTCCGGAAGTTCGCCCATATTGGCTTTTCGGTAATTCTTGATATTTTCTTCCACCTGCTCCAACCGCATCCGCATGGTTTCCAGCTCTGATTCCAAAAACGAGCTTGTACCGAGTGCCTGCGATTCCCTGACCCTCAAATTCTCATCGATAAAGGAAGTGGCCAGGCCGTTGACCACATTCATCACCTTTTGTGGATCCTTGTCCTTGAAGCTGATCTCAAAAGCGTCTGTTTGCCTTCTGCGGTCCGTGATCACATTCACATCTATATTTTCGCGAAGCAATTTGACCTTCTCTTCAATGAACATGTTTTCATATTCTGGTCCTGAAAAGAGAGCGAAGTCCCGCATGATTTTTTCCAGGTTGGTTCGACTCAAGATTTGTTGTGATATGGTGCTGATACGATCGCCGGTCTCCTCTGTAACAATGGATTGAACAAAGTTTTGGGGCACCCGCTGGCTTTCCACCAATATCAACGTTTTGGCCTCATAGATTCTGGGCGTTACGATGGAGAAGTAAATCCCGACGCTCAACACCATAAAAAACGGTAGCAGAATCATCCAACGTCTACGTATGACGAGATCGATAATAAACTCCGGCGTTATTTTAAGTTGGTTTTCGTTCATTCGATCACCTTAAATATGAATGCCTTAACGGTTGACCTTATGCGACGTGCCCACCGGCATGTAGCGCATCGCCACTATTTCTACATACATGCAGGGGCACATGGCAATCTCAGTCAACACCAAGTCCTGTAAAAATTAAATAATATCATATATTTTCATCTTGTTCAACATTGATTTGTAACTAATATTCAACAATTCCGCTGCCTTCTTACGATTCCAGTTGGTCGATGCCAAAGCCTTTTTCAACAATTTTTTTTCGGTTCTAAATACAAATTCATCACAAATGCTTTTAAGCGAGAGGCTCTTTGCTGTTGGAATAAAATCCTTAATTTCATAAGTCTTGGGCAAATCATTTGCACTTGCGCCGGTAAAAAGGGATTCCCCGGAACATTTAAGAATCCTTTGAAGGCTTTTATTTCCATAAAGGCAGGTTCTGTTTCCGTCAACCACATACCGGGCCATACTCCGTTTCAATTCGTCCAAATTGCCGGGCCAATCGTGCAGAGCCAACAACTCTCTGTCCTTTTGTGACGGCACGGAAATACATTTATGGGTTTTAATACACGCATCAATGGTAAAATAATCCATCAGCATGGAAATATCCATTTTCCTGTTCCGCAAAGGGGGCAAAAAAATGGGGATCACGTTTAACCGGTAGTAAAGATCCTTGCGAAAGTCGCCTTTTTCTACAAGCGCATCAATCTTAACGGCCGATGTGCAAATAAAACGCGCACCGTATTGTCGGCTATTTCCTTCGGTACCCTTTATTTTTTGCATCTCCTCCACCAGCAGAAGCAGATCTGCCTGAAGCGCCAAAGAGACTAGATGGATATTGCTCAATAGGACCGTAACGAATCCGTATTGATGGATCAGCCCTATGATTTGCTTCATCGCACCGTTTATCAAAACATCAGGCTCTAGGATACTGCAGTCAACCTTAACGATACAAGCCTGTGCACCAGTAGGGCCGGATATTAATCTTGACAATAGCTCTTTGCCAGTGCCCTTTTCCCCCTCAATCAAAATTGAGTCAGGGGATTTGGAAATGTTGGGCAACATGGTCCTTATCTGCCTGATCTCCTTTGATTCACCCACTAACAGCGATGGAATCGGTTTTCCGCATTCTGTGCCTGAATCTCTGGACAGCTGTTTAATCTTTTTTATAATAGAGCCCCCATTGCGGTAGTCAGAAACGCAATGTAAGTTGATATCCACTCCATGGATGGAAAACCGTTCAGCCTTTAAATGCTCTGACAGGATCAGCATCGGAACCCTCAACCCAGTCAGATGAAGCGAAAAAAGGAACCGCCATACACAAAGGGATGACTCGCTTTGAATGATAACGATGCGCGGCTTTACGGATGTCAAATTGTCAATGCAGGTGTTCTCTTTTTCAAAACAGATGGCGTTCAAACCACTGGAGCTGATCTGATTTCTCAAATAATCGCGCAGTGCAATAGACTCCGAATATATGCTGGTGATGTGGGGCGTTGAATTCATATTATATCCAAATTTTATAAAACGATAACCTAAATGGGTTCAATTGCCATTGAATATAGTTGCGTTGTAACCCATCAGACTCAACCTTGCAATTTATGCGCCCAATAGCGCAGCTATAAGCATTAATTCAAGGAGATATCATACAATACTTTGATATTATAATATATATTATATATTATAAATCTATAAACGGAAAAATTTTGCATTATTCCGGACCTGAATTATGTCCCATACAGCCCATTATCTATGTAATCAATTACCACTTTATATAATTGATTTACACTATCATTGTGAACCCATATTCCCATTCCATTTATTTCATTATCCTTGCCAATAGAAAATTCTTGTTGTATATATCGTAAGTTAGCTAAGTAATAGGTGTGGTTTAGCATCTTTCAAGAGGAGAAGGTGGCAACGTAACGGCTTATTTACAGCCACTTTGATAGAAACCACATCCCTTTGTATGTAATACAATGCTAATCTAAAACGCGATATACGCTATAGGAGCGACACATGAGTTCGCCACTCAGGGTCTTAATCATTGATGATACAGAGGAAGTCCTCTCGGCGCTGTGTAAATACTTTAAGCAAAAAAAATATGAGGTGTTATCAGCTTCCAATGGTCTCGACGGTCTCAAGATGATTGAAACTGAAAAGGATACGTTGGATCTCATCATTACAGATCTCGTTCTTCCCAACATCAGCGGGGTGGCTGTGATCTCCATTGTTAAGAAAAAGTTCCCGGATTTACCGGTCATCGCCATTACCGGATGGGGAGAACACCCCGAATCTTTAGCCAAAGAAGCCAATGCAGATCTGGTGATGGAAAAACCTTTTAAGCTGCCGGAACTTGAAAAGGCGGCCAGAAAATTGTTAAAAAATCAACCATGACCACAATGGGCCCCCCAATCATAGGATGCAGCGATAATATTCAAAGAGTTAAAGAACTCGTTGATCACGTGGCTAGCACCGGCCTGAATACCGTCATCTTTGGCGAAAGCGGTGTTGGCAAAGAAGTCGTTGCTCAGAGCCTCTACCAAAAGTCACCCAGACTGGGAAAGCCTTTTGTTAAAATCAATTGTGCCGCTCTGCCGGAAGGATTGCTGGAAAGCGAACTCTTCGGCTATGAGAGAGGTGCGTTCACCGGCGCCGAACAAAAAAGACGGGGCAAATTCCAGCTAGCCCACGGGGGTGTCCTTCTATTGGATGAAATCGGAGACATGCCCCTGGCATTGCAGGCCAAGCTGCTCCACGTGCTTCAAAGCGGAGAGTTCTCACCATTGGGATCGGAGAAAGAATTCAAAACCGATACATGGGTCATCGCCGCCACAAATCACGACCTGAAACAAGATATCAATGATGGCAAATTCCGTGAGGACCTCTACTATCGCCTCAACATCATCAAGGTATATATATCCCCTCTTAGGGAGAGGCCGGAGGATGTACCTCTCTTAGTCGAATACTATATCAAGGAATACGCTTCTCAACTTGGCGGAAGACATATCGAACGTCCCGGCCAGCACATCGTTGGCAGATTGCAGGAATACCATTGGCCTGGTAATGTGCGCGAACTTCAAAACGTCCTCAAACGCATGCTTGTGCTTGGAAACAGCGATAAAATTGTCGAAGAATTATTCGAGGGTGCGAGTCTGCCCCACGAAACGAGCGACACGCAACAATTGCGAACACGATCGTCACTACCGGAGTTGGAGGAATTGAACCCATTGGGGGATAACTCCTTTTCTTTAAAAGCGGTGAAGAAAAAAGCGGTGGATCGTGTTGAGAGAGAAGTTATTTCCTATGTCCTGAATAAAACCGACTGGAACAGGAGTAAAGCTGCAAAAATTCTGAAAGTCAGCTATAAGACCTTGCTCAACAAAATTAGCGAACTGGAAATAGTTCCGCCCACCGATTTTGGCAAGTCCACTTAATAGTGGAAATTTATTGCCAATAGGAACAAATTTATCACATTTTTATTTATTTTTTTTCACACTCTTAAAACAGTGCGGCACAGCATTAAGTGGACTTACAATACCATTTACAATAATAACAAATTATTTCAACATATAATATGATACCCATGCTCAGGCTGTCTTGTTCATGCAGATATCCTTATCGGTATTAAATTTGCATGAATCAGTGAGTTATTAAATAGTGCCCATCCATAAATGGCATCTTGCGGCTCAGACCTGCATTCCCGCATTTTGGCAATTCCCGACGTAGCGTTGCGATCCCGCCGACGGCGGGACGGTTGGTTACCTAAATACTGCGGATATGGTCTGAACCGCAATCTACCATTTCTGGATGGACAATAGAGAGCCAATTCTCGTGATACAAGTGAAGCTCAGTTCAACATTGAAATTAGGATTTGCAGGAGACGATTCTTGATGGAAAGGATAAGTCAAGTGGATGATATGAATATCACTGATAATGGCGGAAGGCGTAAAAACGCAGACAGAAGAAATTTTACGTATACCATACATATTCCTGAACGTAGAAACAGACTTGACAGACGAACCGGAGTGGATCGCCGCAAGGAGAATCGAGTTCCATACAAAAAGTAGACACCTAATCAAGTAAATTCAAAAAAAGTCCGAAAACGCTCTCTCCCTTGACGGAAAGGCTTGGGGTGAGAATGAATAAAAAATAACGCCGAAGCACCGGCGGCGGAATCATAATAATTATGGTTGCTCTAATGGAACATGGGACCAAGGCCTAGTTGTGGTTGGAAATTGAAGTGCATGTTCCAGGCGTACTTGAAAGTCCGCCCTAGAGACCTTGCAGGCCCCTAAACGCATGAGATGGTCTGTTGGCATTTGACAATCAATGAAATCAAAGTGCTTAAGTCTCAAAAAATTCCTTAAATGAACCAGGGCCACCTTGGAAGCATCACGTTGAGAGGAAAACATGGATTCTCCGAAAAACGCACGGCCGAGGGAGACGCCGTAGAGTCCTCCCACCAGATTTTTACCATGCCATGTTTCAACTGAATGTGCATATCCAAGATCATGAAGCCGACAATAGGCCGTTATCATTTCGTCGGTAATCCAGGTCCCCTCTCTTTTTTTGCCACGGATTTGTGCACAGGCCATGATCACGGCATTAAATGCCACATCAAAGGTCACTTGAAACCGCCCTCTACGTAAAGTCCGGGCCAGGGATCGGGATATTTTTAGATCCTCGGGATAGAGTACGAGTCTCGGGTCGGGTGACCACCACAAAATGGGGTCGTCATCTGAAAACCAGGGAAAAACGCCTTTCTCATAAGCCAGCAACAACCTTTCCGGACTCAAGTCGCCGCCCACGGCGAGAAGGCCTTCTGGCTCGGCAAGCATGGGGTCAGGGAATATGAGTTCATCGGTAAGTCGGAAAATGGGCATGGTGGATTATGTATCATAGACCATCGAACAGCCGGTCAAATATTATTTCTGGGCTGAACACCTTGATGACCGCTACCCATGGTTAACTATATTCAAACGCCAGTTGGTCATCTGCCAGATCGATTTTAACCTTGCCGCCCTTGACCAATCGTCCGAAAAGGATTTCATCAGCCAAAGCATCTTTGATCTCGGCCTGAAGCACCCGGGCCAGTGGCCGTGCACCGAACTGAGGATCGTAGCCTTTCTTGGCCATCCAGGTCCGTGCAGCGTCGGAATAGGTCACTTCAACTTTCTTGGCGGTGAGTTGAACGGCAAATTCCACCATGAATTTATCGACGATCTGTTCCATGATCTGCGGTGTCAAACCACCGAAGGAGATGATGCCATCGAGGCGATTTCGAAATTCAGGGCTAAAGTATTTCTCCACGGCCCGTTTCCCTTTTTGGGAAGCATTCTTAGAAGGATCGCCGAAACCGATGGTTGCCGAACTCATCTCGCGGCTGCCCGCATTGGAAGTCATCATCATGATAACATTGCGGAAATCCGCTTTTTTACCGTTATTGTCGGTCAGCGTGGCATGATCCATGACCTGCAGCAAAATATTGTACAGATCGGGGTGGGCCTTTTCAATTTCGTCCAGCAAAAGCACGCTATAGGGATGCTTTCGAATGGTATCGGTCAGCAGCCCGCCCTGATCAAATCCGATGTACCCGGGGGGAGCGCCAATCAACCGTGCCACGGCATGCTTCTCCATATACTCGCTCATGTCGAAACGCACGAATTCGACGTTCAGGTTCATGGCCACCTGGCGGGCCACCTCGGTCTTGCCTACCCCTGTGGGGCCGGCGAACAGAAAAGAACCCACGGGTTTCTCTGGATGCCCCAGGCCGGCACGCTGCCTTTTAATGGCCGTAACAAGCGCCGTGATGGCGTCGTCCTGGCCAAAAACCACTGATTTTAATCGATCCTCCAACGTTTCCAATTTGGCCTTATCCGGAGTGGACACACTAACGGTAGGCACCCGCGCCATTTTGGCCACAATCTTTTCTATATCGGCCGGGTTGATCTTTTTGCGATGCCCCCCACCGGTGAGTCGAATAAATGCGCCGGCCTCATCGATGACGTCAATGGCTTTGTCAGGTAAAAAGCGATCGTTCAAATATTTCGCGGAAAGCTCGCACGCCGATTTCAAGGCTGCATCGGTGTAAACAATGTTATGGTGCTCCTCATAACGTGATCGTAATCCTTTAAGTATCTGTACGCTTTCGGCGATGCTCGGCTCCGATAGCTCTATTTTCTCAAATCGCCGCGAAAGCGCACGATCTTTCTCAAAATGATTTTTATACTCTTCATACGTTGTCGATCCGATACATCGGATCTCACCGGTGGCAAGAACCGGCTTCAAGATGTTGGAAGCATCCATGGATCCACTGCTGGTAGCACCGGCGCCGACGATGGTATGGATCTCATCGATGAACAGGATCACATTTTCCCTTTTCTGGAGTTCCTTGATCACGCCTTTCAGGCGCTGCTCAAAGTCCCCTCGAAATTTGGAGCCGGCCAGCATGCCGCCTAAATCCAGAGAATAAATCCGCATCTCTTTCAGTAAATTCGGCACTTCACCATGATAAACTTTTTGCGCCAACCCTTCGGCCATGGCAGTCTTTCCAACACCAGGATCGCCAACGAAGACGGGATTGTTTTTGCGTCGCCGACACAATACCTGCATGGTCCGCTGCAATTCGGATAGACGGCCGATGAGCGGATCCAGCTTGCCCTGTTCAGCCAATTGCATCATATCCACGGTATACTCTTCCAATGGATTGGATTTCTTTTTCTTTTTGTCGGTATCGCTCTCTGTTTTAGCAAAGCCCCCCGTATCACCCTCCAAAGGCCCGGGTGTCATCTCGTGTGAAATGAAATTGAGAACATCCAAACGTGTTATCCCTTCTTGACTCAAGAAGAAGGCAGCATGGGAATCCTTTTCCATAAAAATGGAAGCCAAAATATCGCTGACCGCCACTTCAGCCTTTTCAGCCGATCGCACATGATTTACGGCACGCTGGATCACTCGCTGGAAACCAATGGTTTGCTGCAATACATATTCGTCCCCATCCGGGATGACTTCCATTTTGTCTTTGAAAAAATCCTCGAGATTGCTTTTTAATCGCTCGACATTGCCGCCGCATCCTTCAATAATCTCAACGCCGTTTCCATCGTGTAATATGGCGTACAGGATGTGTTCTATGCCCACATATTCGTGCCGACGGCGTTTGGCCTCGCGCACGGCGAATCCCAATGTTACACTGAGCTCTTTGCTTATCATGGCCTTAAGCTTTCTCCATTGTACACTTTAGCGGATGTCCATTCTCTCGCGCCATCCGCGTGACGGTTTCGACCTTAGTCTCTGCAATTTCGTAAGGGTAAAGCCCGCATATCCCGATTCCTTGCTCGTGTACATTCAACATGATCCGGGTAGCGTCCTCCACCGATTTATGGAATACCTCCATCAAGATATATACTACAAACTCCATGGTTGTATAGTCGTCATTGTGCAACAGAACCTTATACAGCGAAGGCTCTCGAATGTCATGCTGGGTACTGACATCGCTTTCCTCAATTGTTTCAGGCAATAACGGATCCATTATAAACTTTGAACCAAGCACTTTAATGGTCTTGATGGCCTGGGTATGATTATAAGCATCGGCTTTGGTCGTTGTAAAGAGCATTGAACCGGCAAAAACGGATTTTTGCTTTTGCCCTTGGATATACAACGAACCAACACGATATCGCTTATTACCTATATCGCACCCTTGATGTTAAATCTTGAACGGCCATAAAGCGGGAGGGGATAAACCCCATAGCCAAGTATATCCACGTCATGTTATGCGGTGATCAGCTGTTCAGTTGGATGATCTTTGGTACGATCCGACCGTTGGACAATTCTATCTGCCCGATGCTCGGTGGATTTCCGTATCGTCCATAGCTGGCCGATCCAGGGTTGAAATAGAGAACGCCATTTTGACTTCTTATCTCAGGTTGGTGCGTATGCCCGCTGATAACGACCTTAACGCCTGCGGTCAAAGGGTCTATGTCCATCGTATAAAGATCGTGCACCAAATAGATCATCACTCCGGCCAACTCGATCACGTCACTGGGCGGCAAGGATTTAGACCATGCACCTGCATCCATATTTCCACGCACAGCGCTTGTCGGTGCCAAAACCTGCAGCGCTTTTAGCACCTCAGGATTGCCCACATCGCCGGCATGAATAATGTGATCAACGCCCTGAAAGGCATTTCCCACTATTGGATTTAAAGTTCCGTGAGTATCTGAAATCACACCTATTTCCATATATCATCGTTTCATCGACAACCGCTTTGGGTTGGATCTTTAACATGAGTGGTGCATTATCGCCCACAACATTTTTTATACTTTTTCCCGCTGCCGCAGGGGCAAGGGGCATTTCGACCCACTTTTTTTGCGGCTCTGCGTTGGGGCTGTTTTTTAGCCGGTGCGGCCTCCCCTCCTGAATAAACCAGTTCCTGATCCTGCTCTTTTTGCATCTCTTCAAGGCTCTGGGGTTCAGCCAGTTGGATGCGAAACAATATTCCCAGGGTCTCTTCTTTAATGCGTTCAATAAGATCCTGAAACAGCTCAAACCCCTCTTTTTTATAAACCAGAAGCGGATTCTGCTGGGCATAACCGCGCAGGCCGATCCCCTCTTTCAAATGATCCATGCTCAGAAGATGGTCTTTCCATAAATTGTCCACCGTCTGCAACATGACAACCCTTTCCAGGTGACGCAGGGTATCTTTGCCGATCACTTTTTCGCGTTCAGCATAAGCCTCCATGCAATGATCATAGATTTCCTGTGCCAGGCCCTCCTGGTTCAACCCGTCCAGCAGATCCTGACCGAAGGGCTTGAGGCGCGTATTGAATTGCTTAAACACCGCATCGGATAGTCCTTTATGATCCCAGTCTTCCGCAAGGGCACGTTCGTCGGCAAAAGCGGCTGCAATTTCTTCGGCTTTTTCATTGATCATTTCTAAAACGGTATCGTGAATATCCTCGCCCATGAGCAATTCACGGCGTTGCCGATAGATGACCTCTCTTTGCTGGTTCATCACATCATCGTATTCCAGGAGATGCTTGCGGATGTCAAAGTTGTGCCCCTCGACCTTTGATTGGGCATTTTCAATGGCACGGCTGATCAGTCCGTGTTCGATGGGTTCTCCCTCTTCCATGCCCAGACGCCCCATGATGCCGCTGATGCGCTCTCCGCCGAAAATTCTCAACAAGTCGTCATCCAAAGAGAGATAAAAGCGTGAAGATCCCGGATCGCCTTGTCGTCCGGAGCGCCCGCGAAGCTGGTTGTCGATCCGCCGACTTTCATGCCGTTCGGTTCCGAGGATGTGGAGTCCTCCCACATCCGTGACCCCTTCCCCCAGTTTGATATCCGTACCGCGTCCAGCCATGTTGGTGGAGATGGTTACAGCGCCTTCCTGGCCGGCCATGGCGATAATTTCAGCCTCGGCCTCGTGATTTTTTGCATTCAAGACCGAGTGCTTGATGCCGCGTTTCTTAAGCTTTTTGGAGATCTGCTCGGACACGTCAATGGAGATGGTGCCCACCAGGACGGGCTGCCCTTTTTCGTGCAATGCCTCGATCTCATCCAGCACCGCTTCGTATTTTTCTTTTTTGGTTTTATAGATCACATCCGCATAGTCTGTGCGGATCATGGGCATGTTAGTCGGTATGACACTGACGTCCAGGTCGTAGATCTTCTTGAATTCAGCCGCCTCCGTATCCGCCGTACCGGTCATGCCGGCCAGTTTGTCATACATCCGAAAGTAGTTCTGAAAGGTAATGGTGGCCAGCGTTTGATTTTCATTTTCAATGCGAACGTTCTCTTTGGCTTCCAACGCCTGGTGCAGCCCGTCACTGTATCGTCGCCCCGGCATGAGGCGACCGGTGAACTCGTCCACAATGACCACTTGACCGTCTTTGACAATATAGTCCACATCCCGCTTGAACAATGTATGGGCCTTGAGGGCCTGGTTGACATGGTGGAGCAGTTCAATATTGCTCGGGTCGTAAAGGTTGTCGGTTTTCAGTAAATGCTCGGAAGCCGCGACACCGGCCTCTGTGAGGGCTACGCTGCGCGCTTTTTCATCTTTGGTATAGTGCTCTTCGTCTTTCAAACGCGGAATGATGTTGTTGACCTCATAATACAAATGGGTCGATTTTTCGGCCGGCCCGGAGATGATCAAGGGTGTTCTGGCCTCGTCCACGAGAATGCTGTCCACCTCATCCACGATGGCATAGTGAAGATCCTTCTGGACAAGGCTCTGGGCGTCAAATTTCATGTTGTCGCGAAGATAATCAAAACCAAACTCGTTGTTCGTGCCATAAGTGATATCGGCGCCATACGCCTCGAGGCGTTGTGGGTCATCCAACCCATGGATGATATTGCCGACGCTCAACCCAAGGAAATTATATATCTTTCCCATCCATTCCGAATCGCGTCTGGCCAGGTAATCGTTCACGGTGATGATGTGAACCCCTCTTCCGGTGAGTGCATTGAGGTATACCGGCAGGGTGGCCACCAGGGTTTTGCCTTCGCCGGTCTTCATTTCTGCAATACGGCCACGGTGCAAACAAATGCCGCCGATGAGCTGGACGTCAAAATGCCGCATTTCCAGAGCCCGCACCGATGCTTCGCGAACGGTGGCAAAGGCTTCCGGCAACAGATCGTCCAAACCGGCGCCTTGGTTAATTTGTTCTTTAAATTTAGTGGTTTGCTCCCGGAGTTGCGCATCACTCAGCGACTGCATCTGTGGTTCCAAGGCGTTAATGGCCTCCACAATGGGCCTGAGCTGTCTGAGTTCGCGTTCATTTTTGCTGCCGAAAACACGGGTTAGGAAATTCCAAACCATGGGGTTACCGCTCCTTTAAATAGGCGAATATGTTTTGTTTTGGATAATTAGAGTCAGCACTGGAATATGATGTTCGATCGATAATCGATTGGTTAAGGTCACTGGGTGTAGTCTCTGTTGTTTCGGCTCAGCCTAAAATATTTTTCCATCATACTCAAGGCAATTCTATCCGCAATTTTCGGTAAAGCGAACGCGGGCGGGATAAACCCCGCCCTCACGAAAACTAAAGCAATTTAATTTTGTGCATTGGGTTCCATGCAAGGCCGGCGCAGAGGCCGGCCCTACGAAGACCATTTCTCTATTCACCTGTTGTCTTGCAACTTCGCTCCTGCGCCCACGCCGTAATTGTAGGGCCGGGCTCTGTCCCGGCCTCTCCTTTAGGCTTTTTCGGCCTATCCCACTGCCTCTGACCTGACGCAGGACGAGGTTTTTGAGATTAAAATAAAGCAAGAATGAAAACGTCTTTTGACTGGGTCTATATCCAGATATCTTGCGAGTGGTTGGCCACTGACCTACCTCGTTGATGATTGGGTGCTGCTTTAATTGAGTATATATTTGGATGGATTAATGGGTACGCCGTTCAATCGAACTTCATAGTGCAGATGTGGTCCTGTGCTGCGCCCGGTGTTTCCCATGAAGGCAATGACATCACCCCTTTTGACCCGCTCCCCCTGCTTGCTCTTCACTTTGTCCAGATGGGCATATCGCGTGACAATGCCGTGCCCATGGTCTATGATCACCACATTTCCAAGTAGCCCTTTTTTACCGATGAAAGAGACCACCCCATTGGCCGTTGCGACAACTTGGGACCCTTTGCGGTAGGCAATATCCAATCCCTTGTGAAATTCGCGCCTTCCTGTAAATGGTGATTGGCGGTATCCGAATCTGGAGGTAATCCAGCCTTTGGCCGGACGAATCGCAGGGGTATGGGCCAGTATGTTTTTTTGCGCTTCGAGCTTTCCGAGCAAGTTGGCAAAATCATCACTCTGAATGGCAGTGGCATGATTCAACTGCCCCATCTGCTGGTGCATGTCCTTAATCAACCGCTGGTGCCTCTGGGTCAGCTCTATTTCAGGATTCAAATCTTCCGGTGCAGATCCACCGATGCCGAAGAGTCCATCCCCATTGTTGGGTTTGTCTATATTGGCAATGATGCGAATGCTGTTTTCAAACTGATCCAGTCGAACCAGCTTCTCTTTAAAAGCATTCATCTCTTTGGCAAACTTCTGGATTTGCTCTCTTTGGTGAAGGACCTCTTCGGTTTGCATTGCCAGCTTGCGCTCCAAAGCATCTTTGCCAAGGACCTGCTGGTGTAGTTTGATGTAATCGATGATGCCGTAGCCCAGGACAATGAGGGCCAGTGTGATGAATAGTCCGAAGCCGATTAGCTTTTGACGGGAAAATTGAACCTGTTTAATCTTCGTGCCTGATCCACCCAGTAAAATGAATGCGTATTTGTGTGCCATAATCAACCCTGATGTCCAACTCCACTGCAATTTAAGTGATACATTTGATAAAACACTTCCACTTCAGGTAGTTATACGATCCAAGGGATGTTTTGGCGCCAAGCTACCACAGATGGTACCATCTGTCAACTCAAGGTAAGCTTTGTTTCTGATATTGTTTGGATTTCTGGCTCAGTGCAACATAAAGCACATAGGCCGTTTGTTGTGCGTTAAGCATCCGTCGGACGCAATGCCATTAACTTAAGGCTTTAATGCTTTTCATCGCATTTTATACCCGGCCGGCGCAGAGTCCGGCCCTACGCGAATCACCCCGGTACCTGGCGTTTTGAGGGTTCCCGGGTAGGGTCGGGCTCTGTCTCGACCGCTTCAGAAGGGGGTATTCGCGATACCTAAAAATCCGCTGAATATCCTTATTGGAGCGCTTATGGGGTTTATCCCCGCCCAGTGTGCCCTTCGCCGAGAATTGCCGGTTTAAGCGATACCCAGCTTGAATTTCAATGATTTTAGTGTGTTGGCCATCAGCATAGTGATGGTCATTGGTCCGACGCCGCCGGGAACCGGCGTAATATGACCGGCGATCTCTTTGGCTGCGTCAAAGTCCACATCACCGCGAAGGATGGCCACCTTTTTTCCGGTCTTTTCGCTGATCTTCTCGCCCACACGATTGACCCCCACATCAATGACACACGCTCCCTCTTTAATCCATTCGGGTTTAACCAGTCCGGGGACACCAGCCGCAACGATCAGGATATCAGCCCGTTTGCAATGGCCGGCCAGATCCTTTGTTCCCGTATGAACGATGGTCACCGTGGAGTTGGCGCCCACACCCTTTTGCAGCATCATATTGGCAATGGGTTTGCCGACAATGTTGGAGCGGCCCACAACAACGACCTCCGCTCCTTTGGTTTCAACACCGGCTCTTACGATCATCTCCTGAATACCGGCGGGAGTGCAGGGCGGGTATTTCACTTCATCGCCGCCGATCATCAAACGGCCGACATTCACCGGATGAAATCCATCCACATCCTTGTCCGGATCGATGGCGTTGAGGATCTTTTTTTCATCGATGTGCTTTGGCAGCGGCAGCTGGACCAAAATACCGTTAATGGCATCATCATTGTTGTACTTATCGATCAAGGCCAGCAAATCCGCTTCGGAAATATCTTCAGGCTGGGTATCTTGAATCTCGTTAAACCCAACACGATGAGCCGTCTTTATCTTCAAGGTAACATAGGAAATGGATGCCGGGTTCTCTCCAACCAATATGGTCACCAAGCCGGGCACCGCCCCATGTTTTTCCTTGATTTGGGCCACTTCGGCCGTGATTTCTTCCAGAATTTGCTCACGAATCTCTGTACCCTTGATAAGTTGTGCCGTCATTTTGTTCTATCTCCTTTCAAAGGAATTAAACATATACGGGATAGTACACTTCCCGTTACCATTCGTCATATCGGGGTGGTTAACCTTGAGCCCGTCAAATTTTCCATTTGTCGCTGAAATGAAGCGTTCCACGGATAAGAAACGAAGGATCAATTGTCTATTCCAAAACCACCTTCATGTCAAATAGTATTAAATCGGATACGGGGAGCCCATCAAGCCTGCCGTCTCCTCCAAACCCATCATAATATTCATGTTCTGCACCGCCTGTCCGGCCGCCCCCTTGACTAAATTATCAATGGCGGACGTCAGAATAAGCTGTCCTTCAGGTGCATCTAAAAAAAAGCCGATGTCACAGCAATTGGTCCCTTTTACATTTAAGCTGTCTGCAGGCACACCACCGCAGATCCTTACAAATTGACGACCTTTGTAAAAGCCTTCCAAACATTCCTCAACATCGCCGTATCCCACACCCTTGTTTGCCTGAGTATAAATGGTGGTCTGCATACCTCTCGACATGGGGGCCAAGTGGGGCACAAAGGTCAGGTGGACTGTTTTCCCTGCCTTTTCGCTCAATATGGCCTCCATCTCAGGGTTATGGCGGTGGCCGCCAACTTTATACGCTTTGAAAGATTCGTTCACCTGGCAAAAATGGGTGGTCAGTGTGGCCCCTCTGCCGGCGCCGCTGACACCGGATTTGGCATCCGCAATCAGCAATGCGGTATCAATCAGATTCGCCTTGATGAGCGGCACCAGGGGCAGTAATATGCTTGTGGGATAACAACCCGGATTGCCAATGAGTTCGGCATCTTTTATCTCTTCAGTATAGACTTCACTGAGGCCGTAGACAGCTTTTTCAGCCATTTGGGGAGCTGTATGGGGCTGGTAGTGCGTTTCATATGTTTGGACATCTTTAAACCGAAAATCCGCTGAAAGGTCTATCACTTTGACATTCTTTTTCAGCAGGCCCGGCACTAACGCCATGGGCAGTTTGTGCGGCAAGGCCGTAAAAACAACATCCGCTGAATCAGCCACCTTAGCCGGGTCATATGGTTCACAAACAAGGTTTACCCATCCCTTCATGGAAGGATAGATGGCATCGAAGCGTTCACCGGCAAACTGCCTGGAGGTGATACAGGATAGCTCCACATCAGGGTGGCCGGATAAAATTCTAATCAATTCGGCGCCGGCATACCCGGTCGCGCCCACAACGCCTACTCGAATCATGATGTTCCCCCTAAAGCCGGTGAGCCGTTCCTCGCTGATGGATTGTCCTATTCCTGCAGATAGCCAACCGGATTAAGTGTTCCGTGTTTTGTGTTTTGTTTTCGAATCACCTGCTATCATGCCATTTAGCGTTTTTCAATGCCATTTCAAACCGGGGGGGACACAACCCCATAAGCGCTCAATTAAGGATATGTAGCAGATTTTATAGGTTTCGCTAATACCCTCTTCTGAACCGGTCGGGACAGAGCCCCGCCCTACACGGGAACCCTCAAAACGCCAGGGACCGGAGTGATTAGCGTAGGGCCGGCCTCCGTGCCGGCCTGATGGCGTTCAATCGGCGGTTGTTTTCAATTGGGGCAGGTACGGAGCCCTGCCCTACGAAAACCGCGTTTCCGATGATGAGGCGATTCCAGACGTAGGGCCGGCCTCTGCGCCGGCCTGGCATCAAATCCATATCCTGCATAGAGATTTTCTTATCATTGTTTATAATTAAGCGCTTATGGGGATAAACCCCGCCCCTGCGCTTTCCAATACCGCTATCATGCCATTTACAAACCGCCCCCATCCTTCACTTAAAACTTAACACTTTAAACTTAAAACTATTTCAATCTCTTTTCCAGCCATTAAAGCACAACAGCCTATTTAGGCGAAAAATTTCTGATTATAGCTCCTTTACCCATAGCATATTGGTGGTGCCCATCTCCCATATGGGGCGCCCGGCGGTAACGACAACGCGATCACCTTTATGAACCCTTCCTTGCTCAAGTACGGCTAAAGCGGCCTGCTCCACCATTTCGTCGGTGTCTTCGATGATCTGCAGATAAAACGGTTGAATCCCCCAGTACAAAGCCAGCCGCCGCACGGTTGTCTTATCCGGAGACAATGCAATGATGGGTTGTAGCGGTCGATACCGTGAGATATGGGTTGCCGTAGCTCCGGACCGAGTGGTGGCCACAACAGCAGCGGCCGAGAGGTTTCTAGCCAGGATGGAAGCTGCATAGGAGACCGATTCGGCGATACCCGTTTTGGGTAAGTCCGCAAGATACTTCTTATGGGGATACTTCTCCTCGGCGCTGGCGGCAATGCGGGTCATATACATCACGGCTTCTACAGGATAATTCCCGCTGGCAGTCTCCTCCGAGAGCATCACCGCATCGGCACCATCCAGAACGCCGTTGGCCACGTCAGCAGCCTCCGCGCGAGTGGGCCTTGGCGAATCAACCATGGATCGCAGCATCTGAGTGGCTATGACCACCGGTTTTCCCAGGGTATTGGCTTTACGAACCAATTTTTTCTGCAGATTAGGAACATTTTCCAGCGGTATCTCCACGCCCAGATCGCCACGGGCCACCATAATACCGTCTGCCGCCGCGATAATCGCATCGATATGATTTAAGGCTTCATGCTTTTCTATCTTTGCAATCACCGGCGTCTGCTTGCTTTGCCGATGGATGATCTTTTTAATGTCATGAATGTCCGTAGCCGTCCGAACAAATGACAGCGCAATATAATCCAGATCCATATCCAGTCCAAAAAGGAGATCCCGCCGGTCCTTTTCGGTAAGCGACGGGATGTCCAGCGAGCTGGTGGGCAAATTGATTCCCTTGTGAGAAGTTAGAATTCCGCCGGTCACTACAGAACACACGATCTCTGTGGCGCTGGTTCGCTCCACGGTTAGATCCATCATGCCGTCTGCCAGCAAGATTCGGTCGCCGGACTTGACCTGGGACGGTAATCCGGAATAGCTCACCGAAACCCGATTGCCCCGAGCCGGCGTTTTTTCGGTAGTCAGGATTAGTGATTGTCCCGGCAGCAATTGGATCCCTGGCGAGGGAATCTCTCCCACTCGAATCTTTGGTCCGCATAGATCCTGGAGAATGGCC
The DNA here is from genome assembly GCA_050124755.1 of Desulfobacteraceae bacterium. GTDB lineage: Bacteria > Desulfobacterota > Desulfobacteria > Desulfobacterales > Desulfosarcinaceae > JARRKU01. The sequence continues at coordinate 9,800 of JASFER010000016.1, read as the reverse complement.
ACCGGCCGGCCAACCTCAGACGAAGCCTTGCGGATCATTCGGATAAATTCTCCGTGATCTTGATGGGTGCCGTGAGAAAAATTCAATCGGGCAACACTCATCCCATTCTCGATCAGCGCCTTGATGGTTTCAAATGTGCTGCTGGACGGACCGATGGTGCAGACGATTTTTGTTCTTGGCATCATGCTTAACACCCCGCTCTTTTATGAAATGATTTCAGACCATGATACTGCACAAATCCCAAAAGGTATTAAGGCCGGCAATGATGTTCTGATGAACAACTATCATTTAGTATGCGTTAATCGCTTGACCGTCAAGAATGACGACCTTCAGTTTTTGTGCAAATCTCCATAATTGTTTTTCTAACAACCATGGCGGGATCCTGACCGGTTGATTTCAGCCGTAGATCCGCTCGATTGAGAAGGCCCAATGATTGGACGAGCTCTTCCATGGTGTAATTATCGGATTTAACCAATGTTTGATACACAGGATATGGACTTTTGGGATTGGCGGCCAAGGCGATATCCTGAATCTCCTTTTTCTTAACACGCCCTTTTTTTCTGTTTTGAGTCGGCGCATCATGCCAGGCGGCCGTTTGCTCGCGCGAATGGTTGTCAAAATCTATTGCAGCGGATAACACTGATTTTTGAAATTGGGGGTAGGTCATACCACGGGCCCATTTGCTGCCATACTTGCTGGCAGTAAATGACTTGGCCACCAGCAGCTTGCGCATTTGATTAGCCAAGGCCGATAAAATCTGCAGCGGATGCCATTTGGAATCCAACAGAGCATTAAGGTAGAAAAGTGTTTGGCCGATATCTCTATCCGCCACCGCATTAGTCAGTTCAAAGATCGGATCAGCCTTTGTGCGCCGTAAAACAATCTGAATGTCTTCCTCTGTTATTTCAAGTCGATCTCCTGTGTAATCTATGAGCTTCTGCACGTTTTGTACAAAGGTACGTGGATCGAACCCGGTAAGACGACACAAGGATTGGAAGGCTGCGGGAGATAATCGTTTTTTGGCTTTGGCCATTAATTCATCCAAGCTATCGCGCAACACCGCTTCCTGGGCCATCTTGTCCGATCGGCGCTCGCCCAACGGAATGTTGCAGTCGATCACGACACCGTTCGTTTGAAAGGCTTTGTATAGCTTCAAATTCTTAGGCACCCTGGAGTTTACCGTAACGACCAGAAAATGATCCGGCGGAAAGCCTTTCTCCAATGCCCGCTGCAGAACCTCCGAATGATCAGTGGTAGTCGCAGGTTTCCAGCCTTTTGAGCGGCAGTATTGCGCCAGTTTACCAACACCATCGGTTCCCAATGCTCCCATCAGTGTCTTCAACGGCTCACTTTCAGAACTTCCAAGGTGTGCCGCATCCAAATCGACATCAAATAGACGACACCAGTTCAAAAACAGTTTGGCGGCCCGATGCACATCATCACCCTGCCAGGCGTCAATGATTTGATCATGCATCTGCTGATGATGACTGCGCCCCTCGAAAAGCTTGGCATCTTTAAAAAGTACGATTTTAGGACCAGACAGAAGGGCGAATGTGTTCAACCGTTCTAGCGCATCGAGCAGGTTCTCCACCAACCCATCAACCTTCTCACAGTAAAGGTCTTGAGGCTGACCCTTTAGCAGGGCGCCGATCAGCTTCCCCGCCGACTGCTCAACAAGCATCTCCTGTCCATGAATCAGATAAACGCAAGATTGGGGTTTGCCGGCGGTGGTTTTCTTTAGGAACTCCGGCAATTGGTTGTGTGAAATTTCGCTCATGGCAAAAGGAGTCCGAAATTTAGCAGGTTTTTGGGTTTCGCTAATATCACCTTCTGAACCGGGCGGGACAGAGCCCTACCCTGCCCGGGAACCCTCAAAACGCCAGGGACCGCAGTGATTAGCGTAGGGCCGGCCTCCGTGCCGGCCGGTTCTTGATCCTGACAATGGTATTGCATACACGGCGGGGACGGAGCCCCGCCCTACGAAGACCATTGCCCTGGCGAGCAATAGTTCAATGGAGAGTAGGTCTGGCCTCCGCGCCGGCCGGGTATAAATTCCAATATCCTGCATAGAGATTGTCTTATCATTATTCTTAATTAAGCGCTTATGGGGATGAACCCCGCCCTTATAAAAAAATGAGTCGTCTTTAAAATGGCATCTTCCTGAACACGATGTGAATGAGAAAAATCCCCACCCCCACCGTCACCGCGCTGTCCGCCACATTAAATGTGGGCCAGTGAAGATTGGCGACGTAGAAGTCAAGGAAGTCCACGACCTCTCCGAATCGCAGCCGGTCAATAACGTTGCCGATGGCGCCACCGAAAATAAGGGATAGTCCAAGTCCCAGATAAGGACGGTTTTTTGGTGTTTGGTGGTAAAAGTAAAGAATGAGCCCAAGCGCCAAAAATGCAGCGCCAAGAAAAATCCAGTGCCGCAAGGGAGATCCGTTTTGAGCCAAAAAACCGAAAGCGCCTCCCCGGTTATGGACATGGGTCAGGTTAAAAAAACCTGGAATGATCGTAATGCTTTTGAAGAGCGGCATCTTTGCAAGTACCAAGGCTTTGGTAATCTGATCACACAGCACCACCAGCGCGGACACCACCGAAAACCGTATATATTTCGTTCCTTGCGACATAAACGTACAGCTACCTTTTAAAGACGCGATAGTATTCAACTTTGATCGATCGTCGTTTCACCTATGATTTGAATTGCTGTATAGCAGCGCTCGCAGATGGTGGGATGATCGGGCTGTTGTCCCACACTGGGCTCGTGCACCCAGCAGCGATTGCACTTTTCACCGGATGCCGGTGCGACCTTGACGGTAACGCCTTCTACATCCACGCTGTGGTAGGCATCCGCTATTTCACCCTCAGACAGTTCCGCCCTGGAGACGATGAAAATGGACCGCAGGTCCTCCTCATAGCGCGCCATTTGTTGGTAAAGATCCTTGTTCAATCCTACAATAACGGCCGCATCCAACGAATGCCCGATCACTTTTTCGGCCCGTGCTTGCTCCAGTGCCTTGGTTACCTCGGCACGAACGGTTCTGATGGCTCGCCATTGATCTGCCAAAGCTTGATCCCGAAGCGCATCATCAGGTTGCGGCAGGCTGGCCATATGAATACTTTTTTCTTTGCCTGGCGTGTCCGGTAAATACTTCCATATCTCTTCAGCGGTAAATGCCATAATCGGCGCCATCAGGCGGGCCAAACTGTCCGCAATTCTGAAAAGCGCCGTTTGGGCGCTACGCCGCGACAAATCTTTTGCCGGTGTTGTATAGAGACGATCTTTAAGGATATCAAGGTAGAAGGCCGACAGATCCAACGTGCAGTAATTGAAGAGTCCATGGTAGATGGTATGAAATTCAAACGCGTCATAGGCCTTGCGCGCCCGTGCGATCAAATCTTGTAGGGTGTGCAAGGCATATCGATCGATGGGCAGCATTTTATCGTAGGCCACGGTATCAGCAGCCGGATCAAAATCGCTCAGATTACCCAGTAAAAATCGACTGGTGTTACGAATACGCCGGTAGGCGTCCGTCAGCTGCTTTAGAATCTTTTCCGATATACGCACATCATCACGATAATCAGAGGCGGAAACCCACATTCTCAGAATTTCAGCACCATATTGTTTGATCACCTTTTCAGGAGCGATCACATTTCCCAAGGATTTGGACATCTTTTTTCCGTCCGCATCCACCACGAATCCATGGGTGAGCACCGCTTTGTAAGGTGCGGCCTTCCGAATGCCGACAGCAGTGAGCAATGAGCTGTGAAACCAACCCCGATGCTGATCCGATCCCTCAAGATAAAGATCCGCCGGCCATTCCAAATTTTCCCGCGCCTCCAGCACAGCCACATGGCTGACTCCCGAATCGAACCATACATCCAATATATCGGTCTCTTTTTCAAAGCTGCCGGAGCCGCACGCGTCACAGACAGTTCCCTCAGGAAGCAATTCTTCAACGGTCTTTTCAAACCAGACGTCTGCTCCCTGTTCGGCAAAGAGCGTATGAATGCACTCCATCAATTCCGGTGTCATATGGATTGCGCCGCAGTCCCGGCACGTAAATACCGTTATGGGCACACCCCACGCACGTTGTCTGGAAACACACCAATCCGGGCGGTTTTCAATCATTCCGTAAATTCGTTCTCGTCCCCAATGAGGGATCCAAGTGACCTGATCGATGGCTTTCAGAGACGCATTGCGCAATCCGGTTTCATCCATGGAGATAAACCACTGGGGGGTGGCACGAAAAATGACCGGTTGCTTGCAACGCCAGCAATGGGGGTAAGCGTGGGCGATCTGCTCCCGGGCCAGCAGAGCCCCCTTTTCATCCAATGCCTGATTGATCTGCTCATTGGCTTTAAATACAAATTGCCCGGCAAGATCAGGGACCTCATCCGTAAAGCAACCGCGATCATCGACCGGTGAAAAGGCTTCCAGGTCGTATTTCAGGCCCACATCATAGTCTTCCCGGCCGTGTCCGGGTGCTGTGTGAACACATCCGGTACCGGCTTCCAAGGTGACGTGGTCTCCGAGAATGATCAGCGACTCCCGGTCGTATAGAGGATGGCGGCAGCGCTTTCGCTCAAGCCGTCTCGCATCCAGTTCCCCCACAACCTTGTAACCTTCTTGCCCGAATGCCGCCATGCAAGATTCCAATAGCCCCCTGGCCAATATCAGCACTTGCCCGTTTTCGATCTCAACGGCCACGTAGTCAAATTCCGGATGCACGGCAATGGCTAAATTCGCCGGCAAGGTCCATGGAGTAGTTGTCCAGATGACCACGAAAGCATCTTTTCCGGCCAGGGCGGGCAATTGTTCGCCCAGATCATCGATCAACGGAAAGCGGACATAGATGGATGGTGATGTCTCATCCTTGTATTCGATTTCCGCTTCAGCCAGCGCGGTTTGACAACTGCAGCACCAGTAGATCGGTTTTTTACTTCGAAACAGACTTCCGTTCAGGGCAAATTTGCAGCATTCCTTCGCAATGGTCGCCTCGTATGGAAAGTTCATGGTCAAATAGGGGTCTTGCCAATCCCCCATCACGCCAAGCCGTTTGAATTCATCCCGCTGAATGTTAATGAATTTATCGGCATAGGTTCGGCATTTGCGCCGGATCTGGTGCTGGGTCATCTCACTTTTCTTTGACCCCAACTCCTTTTCCACATTGTGCTCGATGGGAAGACCGTGGCAGTCCCACCCAGGCACATATACCGCATCGGCGCCCATCATCTGACGCGAGCGAACAATAAAATCTTTAAGGATTTTGTTGAGCGCCGTACCAATATGGATATGGCCGTTGGCATAGGGAGGTCCGTCATGAAGGATAAAGCGCTTTTGGCCTTTGGATTGCTCACGAATGGTCTGGTAAAGCTGATCTGCTTCCCATTTTTTAAGCTGCTCGGGTTCACGCTGCGCCAGGTTGGCCTTCATTGGAAAGGCTGTAGCCGGCAGATTAAGCGTCTTTTTATAGTCCATCGAATCCTCCATACGTCAACGACCAACCCTTTGGCAGGTGGTTGGAATTTCCGACCTTGAGGCCGGAAAGGCAAAAGCATTACAGTGCTTATATTGCTGTAACCGGAACCGGGAAAAATTCCCCGGTTTCAGAACAACCGATCATTGCTGTTAAACTGCTATATGTAATTGGAAATGTTTGGCATGTCAAGGAAATAGCCCTTCCTGTCAGGCCCCCCGGCTTTCATTCGCGACGATGTTCCGCGAACGCTGTCTGTGACCTAAAAGCGGTTAAAATAACACGATCAACTCAATTGTAGCAGGGACGGGGTTTATCCCCATAAGCGCTCAAATATGAATATTTACCCGATTTTTAGGTTTCGCTAATATCACCTTCTGAACCGGTCGGGACAGAGCCCGATCCTACCCGGGAACCCTCAATACGCCAGGGACCGGAGTGATTAGCGTAGGGCCGGCCTCCGTGCCGGCCGGTTCTTGATCCTGACAATGGTATTGCATACACGGCAGGGACGGAGCCCTGCCCTACGAAGACCATTGCCCTGGCGAGCAATGGTTCTATGGAGAGTAGGGCCGGCCTCCGTGCCGGCCTGGTATAAAATCCGCTATCCTGCATAGAGGTTATCTTATCATTATTCTTAATCAAGCGCTTATGGGATTTATCCCCGCCCGCCAATTGTTCACCGAAAATTGCCGGCAAATATCGTTTAAGCTTGATTTTCACTCATCCAGCGGATAGTCTAAAGTTTTTCTCAAATAATATGGTATCACTGATTGTTCCAATAAATATCGTGTTCTCAAGCCGTTCAACCGACAATAGTCTGAGGAGTTGAGTTGCAATGCCAGCAAACAAAGAGATGAAGGTTTTAATAATCGGCTCAGGGCCGACCACTATCGGCTGCACAGGCGAATGCCTTGAAGGTGCCATTGAAGCATGCCGGGTGTTGAAGGACCTGGGCTTCAGCCTCATCACAGTGGACGCCAATCCGGATGCCGTTTTCAATGCTTCACCATGGTCCCAACGCCCCCTGGTCGAACCGCTGACACCTGAAACCATCTCTGATCTCATTGCCAAAGAGAGGCCCAACGCTTTGCTGACACTTTTTAGCGGACGCGATGGACTCCATCTGGTGTCCGAACTGTATCAGCACAACATTTTATCCGAGTTGCAGGTTGAGCTATGGGGCCCATCAAACGAGTGCATCGAAAGCGTGCGGGATCGCGATACGCTCCAATCCGCACTTGCCCCCATTGGACTAAAAACGCCATCCATATTTCCTGTGGACGGGGTTGAAGCAGCCATCGAGAAAGCCCGGCAACTTGGATTTCCCGTGGTCCTGCGATGTGACGATGCGCATTTAATTCCTGATGGATTGCTTATTTACAACCAAGACGAATTAAATCACATCGGTGCCACGCTTGCCGGAGAACCGGCCAGCAAATTCTCCGTGGAAGCCTCACTTGTGGAATGGCAGCAAATCGAGCTGGAAGTGCTGCGGGACAAAACCGGCCATTCCATCTTGGCCGGCGGAATTGAATATCTGGACACGGCCGTCGTCCATCCAGGCGATGCCATCGGTGTATCTCCTATGCAAACGTTGCCCGAGAGACTGCAATCGCTTCTGTTCAAACAAGCACAGGATACTGCAGAGCATCTTGAGATTATAGGAAATGCCACACTCCGATTTGCCTACCACCCCAAAAACCATGAATCTCTGATTCTGGCTGTACATCCGCGCTATACGACCTCATCCGCGATGGTGGCGCGCATCAGCGGCATCCCCATTGCCAAAATCTCATCATTGCTGGCATCCGGCCTCACGTGGAACCAGCTCCCAGAAGACCTGGCTCAAGCGGTTGGTACCGGCAATGCCTCCGGCATCGTTGGCGTTAAATGGCCAAAATGGGATTTCCTGAGATTTGAAGGCACACAAGATCGCTTGGGCCCCCAAATGCAGGCCACTGGACATAGCGTTGGTTATGGAGTGAGCTTCAATGAAGCATTTCAAAAGGCTTCACGATCCACTGGTACAGGCCAAAATAGTATCTCGGCTGAAGCCGGTAAGATAGATCACCTCAGCCTGGATGCCATAATGCCTCGATTAGTTACCCCCTCCAGCCGCCGAGCATTTGAAATTTACGCAGCATTATCAAAAGGAGCCGATGTCAAAGAGATATCCCGGCTGACCCACATATCGCCGTGGTTTATTGAACAGTTGAAGGAATTGGCGAATCTGGAGCAACGCATTGGATTGCATCAAAACAATGTGCCGGATAAGACCCTCTTTAGTCGAGCCAAGATGCAAGGTTTTACGAATAGTGATCTTTACCGGATAATGGACCTTCCGCGCCAGCAGATAGAATCCATGCTTGCCCAATCAAGTGTGGCAAAAAAATGGAGCACCCTGCCCGGAGAGGGGCGGGCGCTTCGATTCAGCACTTTTGGTGCGGCCGATCCTTTAACGCCCACCAACGACGACCAAAAAGTGCTTATTGTAGGCAATGGCGCGTATGGCATTGGAAACGGCACTGAATGCGATAACGGCATCTTCCAGGCGGCTCAAACAATCCGGAAAAGCGGAAAAACCCCCATCATCATAAACAGCAACCTGTCCAGCCCCACATCAGGTCATAGCAGCCCTTGCACCTGCTATTGCGATCCCCTGACGATCGAGGATATCTTCGATTTAATTCAATTTGAAAATCCTGCCGGCATTATTTTGCAGTTTGCCGGCTCTGCTGCCCATGACCTGGCGTCAGCGCTGTCGACCAAAGACTGCAAGCTATTGGGTCCCTCGAAGGAGATGCTTCTGCTGCAGCAAAACCGGCTCAGTTTCAAAGAGCATATGCGTCAGTTAGGCATTCCTCAACCGGCCTATGGAAACGCTCAATCAAAAGAAGAGGCATGCTCGACCGCCACTCAACTCGGTTACCCTCTGTTGATCAATGTGAAGGATGGTTCGGCTCGTGAAATCATTCGAGACGAAGCCACGCTTGAGCACTATCTCTCAAAAAACCTTGCCGGAGAATCACAACCGCTATGGATGGAACAACTGCTCGAGTATGCCATCGAAGCGCAGTCAGAGGTGCTGTGCGACGGTCAAAATGCCTGTACGATCGCCGTATTGGAACACATCGAGCTTGCAGGGGTTCATGCCGGGGACTCCGCTGCTGTATTGCCGCCTTACAGCATCCCACCTCGGCATATGGAAACCATCACCGAATATAATCTTAAAATTGCCAAATCATTACGCGTTAAAGGTTTGATCAATATACGCTATGGTATCTATCGCGATACGGTTTATCTTCTCGATGCCTGTTGCCATGTCTCCCGTAATTTGGCAACCATATCTACGGCACTGAATAGGCCTGTGTCGGTATGGGCTACACGCTTGTGCCTGGGTGAGTCGCTTTCACAATTGGACGTTGGCGATCTTAGACCTGCACAAACCGCTGTGCGTGCGCCGGTATTTCCATTCAATGTATTTTCAAAAGTTGACCCATTGTTAGGGCCCAATATGCGCGCCGTAGGTCAGGTCATGGCACTGTCTGAAACTTCCGGGATGGCCTATTTTAAAGCGCTGGAAGCCACCGGCACACCGTTGCCGATACAGGGTACCGTTTTGATTACCGTGACTGATGAAGACAAACCCAGCATACTGGAACCAGCCCGCATCTTTAGCGAATTGGGGTTCAAGATCATGGCCACCCGCGGAACACATAATGCCCTGGCTGACAACGGCATCGAATCAATACAAGTGCGAAAACTCGGTTTCGGCCGGCCCAATTTGGTGGATGAAATTAAGAACGGTCATGTCCAGATGGTCGTTAACACCCCCACCGGAGGCCAGGGGCAAATAGACGACAGCGAAATTCGGAAAGCCGCGATTGGATACCGCATTATAAATATTACAACACCAGCAAGCGCCTTGGCGGCAGCTAAAGGCATTGCCGCTGCTATAGAACAAAAGAGTCGCTCAATTTCCTCTTGAAACCGCTTCTAATAAACACTCAATGCCAGTTTACGCCGATAAGCGCAAACTGGCATTGTGAGGGAATTGAGGTTCGACTTATATCAATGTTGTAATACCTGCGTCTTAAAAAACAAGATACCAATTTATAGACATCATTTTGTGTATCTCACCGCATCGGCAGAGGTACTGCATGTATCGCTTTCAGAAATTAGGTTTACCCTTGCGATACCATTAAAATCATAGCTCCCGAGAATATTCCACTGGCCGCTGTTCTGGCTTTGATCGACATAGACGGTATCTAAAAACACATCTCCGTCATAGATCTCCACCGGCACATTAGAGCA
>JASFER010000015.1:0-43211 GCA_050124755.1 Desulfobacteraceae bacterium | reverse complement strand
CTGGACATCCCCGTATATTTCAGCGTTTGCGGTCCTGAAGCCAGGGCGGCTATCGGGAATTACAAGCAGATGGGCAAAGGCGCAACACCGGCCCAATCCATGGCCAGCGCTGTCATGGAGCTTGGGGAGCGTTTCAGTCTATTCAGTTTCAAAAAAAACGATGATAATTTTATAACGGCCACCCCGAAAGAGGTCACCGAGCCTAAAATAAGCTTTGACCAGATTGCCCTCTCCGTAGAAGATGATTCAGCTGATCTTGACGTTGCCGCAACCTTTTACGCCGATTTACCGCTGAAGTGGACCTGGGCCCACAACCTCACCAGCGGCCAGGTGGTGATGGTGCCTTTTGACTGGTTCTGGGCCATTAACGAGTTCAACGGCGCTTCAGCCGGCAACTGTAATGAAGAGGCGCTGTGTCAAGGAATATGCGAAGTGGTCGAACGCCATGTCTCGTCCATCATCAGCCGCAACGCCATCCAGACGCCCCTTATCGAATTGCGGTCCGTTGCCGATCCTGTGGCCCTTGAGCTGATCGGAAAATACAAAGCCGCCGGCGTTGAACTCATTTTATCGGACTTTACCTTGGATATGGGAATTCCCAGCGTTGGTGCCATGGCCTGGGACCCTTCGACCTTCCCGGAAAAAAGCGAAATCGTGTGGACCGCGGGCACGATGCCCAGCGCAAATAAAGCATTATGCCGTGCTTTGACCGAAGTGGCGCAACTGGCCGGCGATTTCAACAGCGGCGGTAGCTATGTCGCCAGCGGGTTGCCCAAGTTTCAAAATTTGGAGGCCGCCGACTATGTCACCAATCCGGGGAAAATCACTGTCCTGGGTAAGTTGCCTGAAATCGGCGACAACAATATCAAAGTGGAAATCGGGCGTTGCATAAACGCGCTGGCAAAGCGGAACATGGAAGTTTTTGTCGTGGATGTTCGCCATCCTGTTCTGGGGATTCCGGCATTTTATACCATTATTCCCGGCACCCAGTTTCGCGAACGAGCCGCCCACTCCTGTGTCGGAATGATCATCGCAAAAATTATCAGCGATACTTATTCACCAATGGAGGCCATTGAAAAGCTGTCACAATTCGACGCCGCTCTGCCTAATAAATATTACCTGCAATTCTACCTGGGCCATATCCATCTGAATCTTGGTAATTTTGAAAGCGCTTTAGCCTATTTTGAAAAGGCATTGATACTTGAACCGCCTGATGAAGACTTGGCCAGTGTTTATACCTATTTAGGCGTGTGTTATAAAGAGATGGAACAGTATCATCATGCTGAAAAAGCCCTGGTAAAGGGTCATCAAATCGATCCGGAACGCACAGATACGTTGAACCTGCTTGGATTTTGCCATTATAAGAAGCAAAAGCACGAACAAGCCATCGACTGCTTTAAAAAGCTGATCGCTTTGGACCCGAGTTCAGCCATTGACTATGCCAACATTGCTTCCAACTACAGAGCAATGGGCGAAAAGGCCAAAGCCATTGAATACTATCAATTGGCATTAACCTTGGATTCCGATATCGATTTTGCCAAGGAACACCTGCTTCAATTGGGTGTACAGGTATAAGATAGCTTTGCGGACTTATAACCCATAATAAGGCTTTTAGATCCGGTGAGTATTTATCCAGTCATCAATCCAGGGTTTTAGGTTTTACGTTTTAGGTTTTAGGTTAATGAATTCTATCTATTATAATGAATGCGGCACCTGCCTTTGTTCGTGATATGCCCACGGACATAGGCTATGATCGCGTCATACGACCATATAGAACAGATCCCCATCCTTGGCCTAAAACCTAAAACTTAAAACTTAAAACTTAAAACGTGCCGGGCGAATAAGATGCAGGCCGATTCTCCTCAATTTTGGTTATAGGTCCGTAGCTTTATAACTTCTCTAGCAGCTCATCGGCCAGATCATTATAATCAATGGCACCAAAACTGCTCCTCCGGTAGAACACCACGGGCTTGCCCACCGCCGCGCTTTCCGCAATGGTAGTATTTGAGCGCACGATGGTATTGAACAGCAAATGGCGGTAACGTTCATCCTGTTTTAATTTGGACAACATCTGTTGACTGACCCGCGTTCGCGAATCATAGAACGTTGGGACAATTCCCAATATATCGATCTCCGGATTGATTTCTTCCTTTACGGCGTCAACGGTGTCCAAAAGCTCCGCCAGCGCTCCATAGGCATAAGGATGAGTTTGGCATGGTATTAACACTTGGCGCGCATAAGAAAAAACATTTACGGTCAGAAGCGAAAGACTTGGAGGTGTATCCAGAAAAATAAAGTCATAGCTGTCCGGCAAATCTTCCAAGGCCTCTTTTAATCTGTTTTCCCGCCCCTCAACGTCCACCAACTCGACTTCAGCACCGGCGAGATCCACATTGCCGGCTATCACATCGAGACCCTCCCATGCCGTTGTCGCAATAGCATCCGCAACAGCCACCGCGCCGGGCCTTTGAACCAGATCATAAACAGATGGATTCCCTCCTGAAACATCAATACCAAGCCCTTTGGTGGCATTTCCCTGGGGGTCCATATCAACCACCAACACCTTTTTATTTGACCGGGTCAGCGCAGCGGCTAGATTTATGACGGTAACGGTTTTGCCCACGCCACCCTTTTCATTGGCAACAGCAATGGTCTGAGTTTTCATTTTCAACGTCTCCTTTATTCTTATCCAACGATAGGGTTTACCCTATAGTTGGATAAGAAGGTTTTTTAAACCTTTTGCCATCTTTTTTATGCAACTATAGGGTTTATGTGGGGGCGGAGGCAACCGCCTTCAAACTTCCATCGGCCGTGTCTGCGCCTCTCATCTGGATAATTTCTTGACGCAATGTGCCAATCCTCGCGTTCAGCGAACGAATCCTTTGTTCTATTTCGCCTAATGCAGCATCCACTTGTTCCTTATCTTGGCGCTCGCTGCCCATGGAGGAAATAACGTCTTTCAGACCTGAAACATAAACGCGAAAATGTTCAGTCAAGCCCTCATATAAACGGCTGCTGGTCGCATCCACCAGCTTTAAAATATATTGGAATTTGATATTCTCCTGATAATCTTTGAAATGCTCATAAACAGAGCGTTCTGTTTCTCGTTTCATTCGCCGAATGCCGCCTTTAAGGGCTTGAACCTCTTCTGAGTCCGACGCATCGGTTTGTTTTTTAAGCAATTTACGAACCACGCGAAGCAACGTGTAAAATCCCAACCGCATCACGGCGTCAGTTTTGATGTGGGCTGAATATCGCATGGTGGCTGCCGCCGGAGGCAGCTCCAACCGAATGGATTTTTTGATATTCTCCAGGTCCGGAACCGTATCCAAGGCCCACTGGCCGGCCAATTGTTCCAACCCGAATTGGACCAAAGATGCCTCGTATTGTTGGACCGCGTCGCGTACCATGGCCTCGAATGGGTCGACGACCGAATGAAAATAATCCTTTATTTGGGTTTCCAACCGGCCGATGAAACCGATAATCTCCGGGTTGATGGTTTCGGCCATGAATGCATCCACAGCTTGCTTAAACTCCTGAAATACCATATAAAGGGAATGGTTGAAGCCGACGTCAACGACCCTTCCCTTGTAACTGTTAAGATCGACATTGTAATTTTGGATAAAACCCACGACTTTTTTGAGAATGGGACTACTGTGCTGGTCAAAAAAGCGATCGATCTCCTTTTTTAATTCCACATTGATCTTTTGTATACTACCATCCAGCGTCCCGCGAATCATGGTTTGCACCTGGACCATGTATCCTTGATGACCCTGTATCCGATCAGCCATGCTTTCGGCATCGTCGGCATCGCGCTTCAAAATATTTTTATGCAATTTAATCCAATTCGACAAACCGGTCTGAACAATGTCAACGCGTTCAAGCTGGTTTTGAAGCAGCAGGGCTGACCTTTCCCGGGTCAGTTTGCGCACGAGCTCTTTTTTGAGGTGCAATACCTGGGCATCCGATACCGCCACCAAATCAGTGAATTTGGCCCATTGATCCAGCCGGTCCCTGTCTCGCTGCGTCAGTTTGGATTGACGCCCATCGAACAAGTGATAAAGTGCTGAGAAAACAAAAACCAAGGGGTCAGGCAGGACCAGGCAAAGCTCTTCCTTAATTCTATCAACCAATGCTTCCAAGTCTGAGATGGATTCGTGTTCGTTGAAATCACAATTGCACACGAATAGCATGTTGTCGGCGATACCCATCTGTTTTATGATGCTCAGAAACCGTATATCGGCTTGACGCAGCCCGGTACGACTGCTGATGACGTAGATAATCAAGTGGGCTTTAAGCAGATAATCTTGAATCATGGCCATGTGCAGCGGATTTGGCGAGTCGCTCCCCTGACAGTCGGCCATTTCTATATTGGCGTCAAGCGTATCACCGGTGATATCCAGCTGGATATCCCTCAAATATGCGGCTAATGTATCATCCCCTACAAAGTCACGATGAGCGCCGAAGTCAGCATCTTCAAATTCACGTATAGCGCTTTCCGCTTCGACATATGTTTGAACTTGATCAAAGCCTTTCAGATACGACGACAGCAACACACTGTTCGCGTTGAGGCTATCCTTGGCAATCTTCAATTCACCATCCAACGCACTCAGCGCGGCGGCCAAATCTGACCGGTCTTTGCTGCGCCGAATATCGAATCGTCTCTCCTGTGTCTGCCATTCATCAGAAGGAAAAAGAACCAAAGCCTGTTCGATGTCATCGTTGACTTCATCCCACGATTTGAAATAGAGGCGAGCCTTAAGTTTCTCCCCTTTACGAATGCGAGTTACGATGGAGGTAACCACCCCGGCACCGCGCTTCAAATAATCATCTTGCAGCAAAGCGTTGACCAAAGTACTCTTGCCGGATTTAATCGCCCCGACCACGGCTATTCTCATAACATGATCGATCAGGTTCTGTTGTATATTGGCACAGGAATGTTCCCATTGCGCGAATGAAGATACCGAGTTTTCCATGACCTTCCCCGCCTGATGAAGGATCTCGGTGGTTTTTTGATTGATGTCCAGAATCGCTTGTCTGGTTTTATGATATGCGTCCATGAAAATTTATTTTCGGGTAAATAACGTTATCTGTATCACTGCACGAGGAATCGCTACGGATGTGCAATTATAGCTGCTTTGGTATTACAATGCCTCCTCGAAATTGTCAAAACTTTACGTTCCCGGTTGCCGCAAGCCAGCGATATAAAATATAATGGCTTGTAAATTTTGGTATTTTGTGCTAGAAAGAACCGCGATTCGCCGTCAAATCCAGGCTTAAGCCAATCTTTAGGGTGTGATATCCTT
This sequence comes from Desulfobacteraceae bacterium, assembly GCA_050124755.1. GTDB lineage: Bacteria > Desulfobacterota > Desulfobacteria > Desulfobacterales > Desulfosarcinaceae > JARRKU01. The sequence goes on along the minus strand of JASFER010000015.1, from coordinate 37,905 downwards.
CATCAAATGATAGGCGATAATAAAATTTAGGGAGAAAAAATATACATGTCTGACAAAAATCCTGAATGCCCACTATACAACCCCTTAAACTGTAAGGAGTACTACAACCCCAAGCTTTGCGCGTTTGTCCGCAAAGACAAGGTTTGTTTAAAAAAGAAAAAGCCTAAGCCCAAAGAGAAAAAGGCTCAAGGATAACCATTGGTATTAGAAAAAAGGGCGCCGCAAGGCGCCCTTTTTATTTGAATAAGTTGTTTCCGCGACACAACACTAGGCATTCCCTGCCTCACCACTTAGCAAGTCGGGGTCGATTCCCAATCGTTTGATTGCGCTCTCCCATCTATCTTCCACCGGCAATTCAAAGAGGATGTCGGGCACACAGGGAATAGTAAGCCATGCATTCTGTTTCATTTCCCATTCCAATTGTCCGCCCCCCCAACCGGCACAGCCCAAGGCAATGATGTATTGTTTCGGCCCCCTTCCAGCAGCAATATCCTCCAGGACCCTTCTGCTGTTATCCAAGGCCAAACCGTCGTTTACCATCAACAAGCCATCTCCGTGGAACGGTGCTCCGTGCAAAACAAACAGTTCGTTGGTGTGCACCGGTCCGCCAATGTGAACAGGGATCTTTTTGGCGTGCTCGTTGTATTCAATCGCCAACTCGTCAAAGATAACCTTGGCATTTAATCCTTCAAAAAGCCGGTTGATGACAATCCCGAAAGCACCATCTGTGGTATGCTCGGAGATACAGGTCACGGAGTGCTCAAAATTCGGATCGGACAGACTGGGCATTGCCATTAAAAAGTGCCCTTTAAGTGATGAAAATGTCGTCAAGTTCATATACCTATCACCAATTGAGTCGCTTATTTTGTTCGAGTGAATGTGTCCAGAATAATCAAAAAGAACCCTCATGTAAACAAACTCTTCTTTAAAGGACCCTCCAATGATTGTCTTAGAAACGGTTTCAAAGCCTGCGATCGGGCCTAAAATCAAGGTGGACGACAGATTTAAACCGGATGAATAGTCCTCTATTTAAATGAGTTGAATCTGTCACCCAATATAGAGGCAGGACCCGAGGGGAGGTTTCAAAACCGCTTATAGTGAAACCGGGTCGTTGACCGGTCGAATGGCATATTTGCCTTCATCACGGCCCCCTTTTATGGATTCTTTGGGAAAATATGAACATAATGCTTGACAGAGCAAAAGGTGATTGTTAAAGACCTCCTATTCTAAATAGGTCAAATCGCAAATGAAAAACATTGTCGTCGTAAATCTTCTTAACCTTATTATTCTTGTCGTCGGTGTCATTAACGATACCGGGCTCAGGGGGCGATAATGGTTTAGGCAAAATCCCCGGTAAACACACAATCCGTTATCAGCCCCAAACCAGGTTGGTAACGGTTTTTTTTTGGGAAGGAGAAAACACCTATGAAAAGTGACCAGGTCAAAAAGGGCATCGAACGCGCTCCTCACAGAGCACTGCTTAAATCCTGCGGCTATACCCATGATGAAATTAATCGACCGCTCATCGGCATCGCCAACTCCGCCAATACAGTCATACCTGGCCACGTCCATCTCAACGCCATCGCTGAAGCGGTCAAGGCCGGCATCTACATGGCAGGCGGTACACCGGTTGAGTTTGGTGTGATTGGTGTTTGCGACGGCATCGCCATGAACCATGAGGGAATGAAATATTCACTGGGAAGCAGGGAACTGATTGCCGACTCAGTTGAGATCATGGCCACCGCCCATGGTTTCGACGCCATGGTCATGATCCCCAACTGTGATAAAATTGTTCCGGGAATGCTGATGGCGGCGGCCCGCATCAACCTGCCGACCATCTTTATCAGCGGCGGCCCTATGTTGGCCGGAGAGCGTCAGACCGAGTCGGGACAGGAACGGATCGACCTGATCACTGTTTTCGAAGCCGTCGGAGCTGTTAAGTCGGGCAAAATGACCGAAAGCGAACTAACCGATATAGAAAACGAAGCCTGCCCGACTTGTGGCTCTTGCGCGGGAATGTTCACCGCCAACTCCATGAATTGTCTCACCGAAGCCATCGGAATGGGCCTTCCCGGAAACGGGACCATTCCTGCCGTCATGTCCGCCCGCACGCGGCTGGCCAAGGCAGCCGGCATGAAAATCATGGAATTGATCGATAAGGAAATTACGCCCGGCAAAATTCTGACAGCCGAGGCTTTTGAAAATGCCCTGGCCGTGGACATGGCGTTGGGATGCTCCACCAATACGGTGCTGCATATGGCGGCCATTGCCAACGAAGCGGGCATTGAGTTCGATCTTGACCTGATCAACCAAGCCAGCCAGGTAACGCCCCACTTGTGCTCCATGAGTCCCGGAGGTCAACACCATATTCAGGACCTGAACCGTGCCGGCGGTATTCAAGGCGTCCTTAAAGTGCTCTCCGAAGCCGGTCGCATCCACACGGACTGCATCACCGTTACCGGTCGGACGGTGGGCGAAAACCTAACCGGCGTACGGGTAAAGGACGCTGAGGTTATCCGCCCCATGGACCAGGCCTACCATGCACAAGGCGGACTGGCCGTTCTCTTTGGCAACCTGGCCCCTGCCGGTTGTGTGGTCAAACAATCCGCCGTGTGCGAAGAAATGCTGCAGCACGAAGGGCCGGCCAGGGTGTTTGACAGCGAAGAAGAGGCCTCGGGCGCCATTATGGATGGAAAAATCAAAAAAGGTGATGTGGTCATTGTTCGCTACGAAGGCCCCAAAGGCGGACCGGGTATGCGGGAAATGCTCACGCCCACATCCACCATCGCCGGTATGGGGCTGGATGCCCATGTGGCCCTGATCACAGACGGCCGGTTTTCCGGAGGGACGCGTGGGGCAGCCATCGGCCACGTATCCCCCGAGGCCATGGAGGGCGGTCCCATCGGCCTTGTACAAGAGGGTGACATCATCGCCATCGACATTCCGGCCAAATCCATAACGTTGAAAGTCGATGAAGCCGAGATGGAAGCCCGCAAAGAAAAATGGACGGCTCCGCCGCCCAAAATCACCAAAGGCTACATGGCCCGTTACGCCAAAACCGTCTCGTCGGCGAATACAGGAGCTGTGGTTAGATAATTATGACACCTTAACGATTAGGAGCATTAGAATCATGAAAATGACCGGCGCACAAATTCTGCTGACCATGCTGAGACAAGAAGGTGTGGATACCATCTTCGGCTTTCCCGGTGGAGTGGTTCTGGACATCTATGACGAAATATTCAAGTCCGATTTGCGACACGTACTGGTTCGCCATGAACAAGGCGCCGTGCACGCCGCAGACGGCTATGCCCGGGCATCGGGTAAGGTGGGCGTCTGCCTGGTCACATCAGGCCCCGGCGCCACCAATACCGTGACCGGTATTGCCACGGCATACATGGATTCCATTCCATTGGTTGTCTTTACCGGCCAAGTCCCGACCCATTTAATCGGCAATGACGCTTTTCAAGAAGTCGACATCGTGGGCATCACCCGCCCCTGCACCAAACACAACTACCTGGTCAAAGACACCAAGGATCTGGCGCAAACCATCCGCGAGGCTTTCCATATCGCGCGCTCCGGCAGACCGGGGCCGGTGCTGATCGACATCCCTAAAAACGTCGCCAACGGCATCGTCGAATTTAACCCGGATCAAAACGGTCAAAAAATTCGAATTCGATCTTACAACCCCACATATGAGCCCAACATGCGGCAGCTTAAAAAGGTGGTGGGAATGATCCGCAAAGCCCGCAGACCCGTTTTATTCGGCGGCGGCGGCATTATTCTGTCGGCAGCGGCCGAGGAGTTCACCAAACTGGCCAGACGCACCCAAATTCCCACCACCGCTTCACTCATGGGACTGGGCGGATTCCCGGGCACCGATCCCTTGTGGTTGGGCATGCCCGGCATGCACGGCACCTATCGTGCCAATATGTCGTTGGGTGATTGCGACCTGCTCATCGGCGTAGGCGTGCGATTCGATGACCGCGTTACCGGGAAAACGGATACTTTCTGCGCAAAGGCCAAAATTGTTCACATCGACATCGATCCAACTTCCATCCGCAAAAATGTGGCCGTGGCCGTACCGGTGGTGGGCGACTGCAGGTTGAGCCTCAAAGCGCTGAATGAAATGCTGGACGGCGAGGATCTTGGGGACCTGTCGGCTCAACGCAAACCATGGCTGGACCAAATTGCCGAATGGAAGAACACCCAGCCCTTGGCATATGAACAAAACGATGAAAATATCAAACCGCAATTCGTAGTGGAAAAACTGTTTGAATTGACCGAAGGCAAGGCCATCATCACCACGGAGGTCGGGCAGAACCAGATGTGGGCTGCACAATACTATCATTTTGATCAGCCCAACCACTTCATCAGTTCCGGCGGATTGGGCACCATGGGTTTCGGCCTGCCGGCCGCCATCGGCGCTCAGATGGCCTACCCTGACAAACTGGTGGTTGATGTGGCCGGCGACGGCAGCATTCAAATGAACATCCAAGAAATGTCAACGGCCGTGCAGCACTGCCTGCCCGTCAAGGTGGCCATCTTGAACAATGGTTTTCTGGGCATGGTGCGTCAGTGGCAGCAGCTTTTCTATGATCGCCGCTATTCCTGCACCACCATGGACTGCACACCCGATTTTGCCAAATTGGCCGAGGCCTTTGGTGCGCTTGGACTGCGGGCCACCAAGCCCTCAGAAGTTGAACCCGTGCTGCGTGAAGCCATCTCAACCCCCCTTCCGGTGATCATGGATTTCGTGGTTGAGCAAGAAGAGAATGTTTACCCCATGGTACCTGCTGGAAAAAATATCACTGAAATGCTGCTGACCTAAGGAGTGTAAGCTGACGCTAATTTCGACGATTACAAAGGGGTTCGGAAAAAATGGATGACCATAAAAGACATATCGTGACCTTGCTGGTTGATAACGAACCGGGTGTGCTTTCCCGTGTGGCCGGATTGTTCAGTGGCCGGGGCTTTAACATCGAGAGCCTTTGTGTGGCTCCCACCATGGATGCGGCGGTTTCCCGCATCACTTTGACCACCAAAGCCAATCCGCCGCTGATCGAGCAGATTGAAAAACAGCTCAACAAATTAATCAATATCATCAAAGTGCGCGATCTGAGCATCGAAGAGGCGGTAAAGCGGGAAATGGCATTGATTCGCGTAAAAGCCGCCGCTCAAACAAGGGCTGAAGTGCTTCGCATTGTGGACATTTTCCGCTGCAAGGTTGTGGACGTTGGCGCCGAGCAATATACCATTGAAGTAACCGGTGACCAGGGCAAGATAGAGGCCCTGCTGCGACTGCTCAAGCCTATTGGAATAAAGGAAATTGCCCGCACCGGAACGGTGGCCCTGTACCGTGATCCCAAATAGGCCCGAGGGCCGCAGGAAAGATACGAATACAACGGGCATTGCCCCTTCATGAAACCAGCGAACAATATATGTTTAGTGCCCGAACGAAAACGCCCCTCCCCTGGCGGGAGGGGGTATCATGACCTAACAACTTTCACCCCCACCCCGGCCCTCCCCCGTCAAGGGGGAAGGCGGTAAAGGTTTTCGTTCGGCTATTTTTTAGGCCAAAAGGTCAAACTTTACTTTAAGGAGAAATGTAATGGCACAAATCGATTTTGGAGGCGTAATTGAAGAAGTTACAACAGCGGAGGAGTTCACCTTGGAAAAAGCCCGGGAAGTTTTGGCCGATGAAACCATCGTCGTACTGGGCTATGGTGTTCAAGGCCCTGCCCAATCTTTGAACATGCGCGACAATGGCTTTAATGTGATTGTCGGTCAATTGGAAGCGGATAAAGATTGCTGGGACAGAGCCATTGCGGATGGATTTGTGCCGGGAGAGACCCTTTTCCCCATAGCGGAAGCCGCCAAACGCGGTACCATTATTCAGTACCTTTTGTCTGATGCCGGCCAAATGGCCGCATGGGAAGAAGTGAAAGCCTGCCTCAATCCCGGTGATGCGCTGTATTTCTCCCACGGTTTCTCCATTGTCTATAAAGATCAAACCAAAGTGATACCACCCGAAGACGTGGATGTTATCCTGGTTGCTCCCAAGGGCTCGGGCCGCAATGTTCGCCTCAACTTTTTGGACGGCAGCGGAATCAACTCCAGCTACGCCGTATTTCAGGACGCCACCGGGCGCGCCACCGAGCGCACCCTGGCCATCGGTATCGCCATCGGATCAGGCTACCTGTTCCCCACCACCTTTGAAAAAGAGGTTCACAGCGACCTGACCGGTGAACGCGGCGTGCTCATGGGCTGTTTGGCCGGTGTCATGGAAGCCCAATATAATCTGCTGCGCAAACATGGTCACAGTCCCAGCGAAGCTTTCAACGAGACTGTCGAAGAGCTGACCCAAAGCCTCATTCGACTCGTCGCTGAAAACGGCATGGATTGGATGTTTGCCAACTGCAGCACCACCGCCCAGCGCGGTGCTTTGGACTGGGCTCCGAGATTCCGTGATGCGGTTGTTCCCTTATTCGATCAGCTCTATGAAAGTGTGGTGAACGGCACGGAAACCCGGATTACCCTGGAACGCAACAGCGCACCGGACTATCGTGAAGGACTGGAAAAAGAACTGGCCGTGATTCGCAATTCGGAAATGTGGCGTGCAGGAAAAGCCGTCAGGGCCCTGCGTCCTGAAAATCGACTTAAAAAATAACGGCATTCGGCCTCTTACGATTGCCGAACCTATTGACTAATGATTGAACAGACGCAAAGCGATCCCCGATCCACGGGGATCGCCACCGGCGTCATCTCAATATAAAAAAACAACCATGAATGGCGAGATACAATGGAACCGATTCTGATATACGATACCACGCTGCGCGACGGCACACAGGGTGAAAACATCAACTTCTCTTCAAAAGAGAAGGTTAAAATCGCCAAAAAACTGGATGAAATCGGCGTCCATTATGCTGAAGGGGGATGGCCCGGTTCCAACCTCCGTGATGTGCGTTTTTTCGAACTGGCTCAGAAAGAAAATTTCACCCATACGCGGATTACCGCATTCGGCGCCACCCGCAAGCCGCGCATAGCCGCTGCCGACGATCCCAATTTGCAGGCCTTAATTGCCAGCAAGACACCTGCGGTGGCCATCTTTGGAAAAAGCTGGCCCTTGCACGTGGAAAAAATCATGGGGAACACGCGCGATGAGAATATCGCCATGATCCGTGACAGTATCAGTTTCCTGAAAACCCGCGATAAAGAGGCGATATACGATGCAGAGCATTTCTTTGACGGGTACAAAGATGATCCCCAATATGCGTCCAATACCCTGCTGGCCGCAGCGGAAAGCGGCGCCGATTTTCTTGTTTTGTGCGATACCAATGGCGGTACCATGCCATTTGAAATCCAATCCATCATAGCCGAAGTCAAACAATTTTTGAACGATCATGACTGCAAAGTACAACTGGGTATTCATTGTCATAACGATTGCGGCATGGCTGTGGCCAATTCCATCACCGCCGTCCAATCCGGCGCCACCATGGTCCAGGGAACCGTCAACGGCTATGGAGAGCGTTGCGGGAACGCGGATATCACTTCCATCATCCCCATATTGAGTTTTAAAATGGGTATGCCCACCATCCCCGAAGAGCGGTTAAGCCAATTAAAGACGTTTTCCCGGTATGTCAGCGAAACGGCCAACATGATCCCGCTGCACTCCAGGCCTTTTGTGGGCAAAAGCGCCTTTGCCCACAAAGGCGGCATTCACGTCAATGCCATCATGAAAGAGCCCCGTGCTTACGAACACATGAATCCGGCGCTGGTGGGCAACAAACGCCGGGTGCTGGTTTCCGACATGTCGGGGAAAAGCAATGTGGAATACAAGGCCAAGGAGATGGGCGTCGAGATCGGGTGTAAAGGCAAGGACTGCCAAGAAATTGTAGCCGAAATTAAATCCATGGAAGACCAGGGTTACCAATTTGATGTGGCCGACGGCTCCATGAAGATCCTGCTGGAAAAACTGACCGAACAGTTCAAGCCACACTTCGACCTTGATTCGTTTCGCGTCAGCATTGAAAGAGACCTGCAAAATGCCTGTACCTCACATGCCATCATTAAAATCAAGGTGGATGGTGTGGATGAAATCACCGCCGCTGAAGGACACGGCCCGGTAAGCGCTTTGGATAATGCCCTGCGCAAGGCACTTGGCAGGTTCTATCCCGATTTGGAAGCCATGCGTCTGGTGGATTTCAAGGTCCGCGTCATCGACGGCCGTGAGGGTACGGCCGCCCGCGTGCGTGTTTTCATCGAATCCCGGGACAACGAAGAGACCTGGACCACCATCGGCGTATCCGAAGATATCATCGAGGCCAGTTGGCAAGCCCTGACCGACAGCTTCCAATTCAAACTGGGCAAGGAGCAAGCTAAAAAAAGGAAAAAATAATGAGCATGAACAATACCGTAAAATTTTTCGATACGACTTTACGGGACGGTGAACAATCCCCCGGCGCCAGCATGAATACCGCTGAGAAACTGCGGCTGGCCGTCCAACTGGAAAAATTGGGCGTCGACATCATCGAGGCCGGCTTTCCCGCCGCCTCGGACGGTGATTTCGAAGCCGTTTCAAAAATCTCAGGCAAACTAAAAAATTCTGAAATTGCCGGATTGGCCCGGGCCAACAAGGACGATATCGATGCCGCCTGGGGGGCCGTTCAAAATGCGGCCAAACCACGCATTCACACCTTCATCGCCACTTCCGACATCCATCTGGAATACAAGTTGCGAATGAGCCGCGAGGAAGTGCTAAAAAATGCCGTCGAAGCCGTTCGCTATGCCAAATCCTTTACCGACAACGTGGAGTTTTCAGCCGAAGACGGCTCCCGCTCCGATCGCGACTTTCTGTGTAAGGTTTTCGCAGCCGCCATCGAGGCCGGCGCCACCACAGTGAACCTGCCGGACACCGTGGGCTACGCCATCCCGGATGAATTTGCCGACCTGGTGCGTTATGTCATGAAAAACACCCCCGACATCGGCAAGGCGGTTTTAAGTGTCCACTGCCACAATGATCTGGGTCTGGCCACCGCCAATACGCTGGCCGCCCTGGGCGCAGGCGCACGCCAAGCCGAGGTGACGATCAACGGCATTGGCGAGCGGGCCGGCAACACCTCCTTGGAAGAGGTGGTCATGGCCCTGCGCACCCGCAACAATTACCTGCCCCTTCAATCCAACATCAATACGGAACAGATCTATGCCACCAGCAGGCTGGTCAGCATGATCACCGGTATTTTGGTGCAACCCAACAAAGCCATCGTGGGCGCCAACGCATTTGCCCACGAAGCCGGCATTCATCAGGACGGCATGCTCAAAAATCCCATGACCTACGAGATCATGCGACCTGAAGATATCGGATTGAGTGCCAACAAGCTGGTGCTGGGCAAGCACTCCGGCCGACATGCGCTCAGAGAGCGGATCAAAGAGATCGGCTACGATCTTTCCGATGAAGAATTGAAAATCGTGTTCAAAAAATTCAAGGAGCTGGCCGACAAGAAGAAACACGTTGTGGACGAAGACTTGGAAGCCATCGTCAACGAAGGCGTGCTGCGCACACCCGACATTTTTGTTTTGGAATATCTGCACGTCACCTCAGGATCGACCGTGATGCCCATGGCCAGCGTCCAGATTGCCATCAACGGTCGTTCGGTGAAAGATGCCGGTTACGGCAACGGCCCCATCGATGCTTGCTACAACACCATTGCCAAGCTGACCGGCACCCAATCCGAGCTGCTGCGTTTTACCATCAGTGCCATCACCGGCGGCACTGATGCCCAGGGGGAGGTCACCGTGCGTCTCAAAGAAAACGGTTTAGTGGCACTGGGCCGGGGTACTGACCCCGACATCATGACGGCCAGCGCCTTGGCATTCATCAATGGTTTGAACCGCCTGGAGTATTTGAAAAAGCATCCGTTTGATCATGAGAAATATTAGCGGCACGGCCATCATCTGATTCATCGGGCGGCCGGGCATATTTCACCCGCCGCCCTGTTTTTCTGTTGATAAAGAGGCGATCCTATTCAAATGGATATTCAGGAATGTCTTAAATTTCTTGAAATTAAGAACCCTGTGGATGAAGATCAACTCCACATGGCATATCGTCGCCAGGTGAAACGTTGGCACCCGGATCAATTTGCCCATCAACCGGAAATCCATGCCCGGGCCGAAGAGCGCCTGAAACAAATCAACCAGGCCTATTTCATACTCCAGGGCCTTATCCAAAATCAGAGAGGGCCCCATGCCGGTGATAAAGCAAACGCGCATCCAGCACCGAGAGCCGAAGAAAGGACTTCTCAAAAGGATTTCAAGACGTTTGAAAACTTAAAGCAATGGTTCAAAGCCCGCAAACCGAAAACTGAAAATCGCAAGAAGTCCGACAAAAACACTCACGCACGCAGCGCAAGGGTTCGCAATGCCCGCTCCGCGAAGAAGCCCAGCTTTGAGCAGGTATTCAAGAAAGCTTCCTCAAATCCTGTTGGACCTCAATCCAAAAAACCCAATATTCGGGGACCGTTGACACATCGCAACCTTTTCAAACGGCGCAAAAAAAGCATGCGCGTTGAAGGTTTTGTATCGCCCTCACCGGTATTGCCGGTCAGAGCCGTATCGAAAATATCCAGGATCGAGGGATCGGACTAATACCGTACCGTCCATCCATCCCAATCCCCGGCACGCCATATGCGCACTCTCCTTTCATGTAAACATCCTCCGACCATAATAGGAAGAAATATTCTACATTTGTGTAGTTCTCTGTAAATTGTGCCACAATTTTGTCGTTTTACGGAAAGCGATAAATGAACTCGAAAATTGGTTTTCAACATATTATTTGGGAGTTATGGTTTATACTGCTACAGCACTCCACATTGGCACACGCATTGCTAAAAAAGATTTAAGTTTTCTTGTTAAGAGAACGATCTAATATGTAGCAAATTTGGATTTCGAGCAGAGGTGAATCATGGAACAGATTCGAATTGTACACCGAATCAACAATCTGGAAATCATATCCAAACTGATGAACAGCGTGGCAAAACAGTGTGGTTGCCGTGTCAAATATCATCACGAAGATGGGATGATCCGCTTTTACGGCGACACAGCGTATCAAAAATACATAGTGGAAGAAACCCTGGCTTTTTTCCATGCGGCGTGATGCGTAGTTGTCGGGCTTATGCAAAGCCCCTAATTTATAATCCCCTTAACGTGCCGCTTTATGTCATTTAGCGTGCCACTTTGTGTCATATTGAGTTGGTGCATATTGAAGCAACTCTCATACAAAGATGGCTCGGAGGTTCTTCCATCCGGCTATGGTGAGCGGGCGGCATGCTGCCAAATGCCGCCCACCTGATGCTCATCCAACCTTCCGTTATTTCCTGCCCAACAATCCATCACGGATGTTAGCTTTGGCTTTCTCACCAAAGTTGTATGTATAATACATTTGAATAAATTCAGGATTTGCAATGATACCCCGCTCCTCACCTTGGTATTCAAGGGAAAGCCCTTTCCCCGGGAAATAAGTGGATATGGAGGTCAACCCGGGCTGCATATCCTTATCGAGCCACGATGCATATAGCTCAACATCTTTTTTGTTGCGCTCATAAAGGTCCGGTGGATTGCATTTTTGCATCAAATTCAAATAGCCTTCCCGCAATTTTTGGGAGGTGGCTTTGCTTGTCAGATAATGAAAATAGAGTTGCTTGACCTGTTCGGAATGGATGACCTCGCCGGGTTCTTTTGTTGGATGCTCAAGATAGAGCCCCACCGCATAGACCTTTATAAAACCCAATGCTTTGCGATAGGCCACGCCATTCAATTTCAACGTTTTTCCCGCCACCACCTTTTCAGCAGGAAATTTAACCCCCAATATTTCAACATCATCGGCCGCAGGCACTGTACCTGCAAACAGCAAGATAGCGAACACGGCCGGCAGAACCCAAGCATGCTTGAACATACCACTCTCCTTTCGATCGTATCAGGGGGGACGCAAAAATAGGGTATGATAGCACGGCTGATGTGTTTTTCAAAAGTGTTTTTAGGCAGCACAGGCCTCGGTGTGCACACAATGCAGGGGTTGACGGTATCCCCCAAAAGTTCAAGCAGATAACCATTGCTGTCGGGGCTAAAAGCATCATCGGAGCTTGCAGCGTCGTCTTTGAAGTTGTCCCAGAAAATACCATCGTAGCAGACAACCCTGTCAGGATAATACAACAAAGTGTGCCTGAACAGCAGTATTGTTATAAGCCACAGCAATGATGGAAATCTAATCTTTAGTAAATGGAAAAGAGGTCGATAAAAGAGATGGCTTGTAAATCATTTAACGAAGTGTGGTATTTACAGACTCAAAACAGAGATAAGTGATTGCCATACTCTTTTGAAGAAATTCTAGTGCAATATGGCGATGATTAATAACCTGTATTATTCAGTTAAACCGCTAATTCCCCGAAAAATTCAAATTTATTTTAGGCGTATTCTGGCACAACATAAAAAAAGGAAACACCGAAACATATGGCCTATTGACAAATCGGCCGGTACTGTACCAATCGGCTGGAGCGGATGGCCGGAAAATAAAAAATTCGCACTGGTTCTCAACCATGATGTAGATACCCAAAAAGGACACGACAGTGCATACGAATTGTTAAAAATTGAGAAGAGTCTTGGTTTCAAATCCACATTCTCATTTGTTCCTGAGCGATACAGGGTTTCGAAAGAGTTGCTTAAAAAAATTAAGGAAGAAGGTTTTGAAGTCAGTGTGCATGGTTTGAAACATGATGGAAAACTCTTTAAGACACGGAATATTTTTGAAAAAAGGGCTCGAAAAATCAATCGATATTTAAAAGAGTGGAAATCTGAAGGTTTTACTGCACCATCAATGATATGTGAGCTTGAGTGGATACATGATTTAAATATTAAGTTCAGTACATGTACCTTTGATACCGACCCATTTGAGCCTGTACCCACACCCTCCAAAACCATTTTTCCATTTTCAGTAAAAAACCCGAAAACCGGAGACACACACTTAGAAATGCCATATACCCTGCCTCAAGATCACGCATTATTCATTATTTTGCAGGAAATAAACATTACGATCTGGAAAGAAAAACTCAAATGGATTGCCCAAAAGGGAGGGATGGCTTTGCTGAACACGCATCCCGATTATATGGCTATGAATGCATACCATTGCGGGAATGAAGAATATCCGGTTTCGTACTACGTTGATTTTCTGAAACATTTGAGCGATGAATACCAGGGGCAGTTCTGGCTCACGCTGCCTTCGGAAATGGCGCAAAAGATAGATAGTTGCTTTTTACACCCCAAAAATGTCAAACCGGTGACAGTGAGTCAATCTCAACGACAAAATAGCATGTTGTGCAAGGCAAAAGTGGGCAGACAGCCGCTTTACACCCATTGTTGCGATCACGCAAATAAACAGCCTGTCTTGGCGTTGAACCCGAAAATGGCTAATTCAAAGCGCAACAGTACTGGCAGGACCTCCAAACCAGATTAAGATTAGTCCATCAACTCTCTATCGTGCAGTAATCATTTCAAGGGGTCATTGTGGCACTTCAAGCAACCGGTAAAATGGGGGTGGGTTGTTGGCGGCCCGGTTGGATCGCGCTCAGGATGGTGGCATTCCAGGCATTCGCTGTCTTCACTGACGCCTTCGTGGACGTCGGGTGAGTTGCGAATGGATGGCCCGTGCATGCCCAGGTAGTAGCGGTAGGCACAACCGGTCACGACAACCAAGATGAGACTGCCAAAAAGAATCTGTTTCATTGTCTTCATTTTCCCTCCTCTCCAACCTGTCCATCCTTCAAACGGATAATCAAATCGGCCACATTGATAATTTCGCTGTCGTGGGTTGCCATTATGACGGTGCAGCCGCTATCTTTTCCCAGCTGGCGCATCATCTTGACGATCCCGCGTCCGGTGGCTGTATCCAGGTTAGCAGTGGGTTCATCGGCCAGCAGAAGTTTGGGTTGATGGGCGACGGCCCGGGCCACGCTCACGCGTTGGGTTTCACCGCCGGATAACTCATGAGGCAGGGCTTTAGCCGCGGATTTGAGATCAATCGCATCCAACAGTGACGCGATCCTGTGGGTGCGCTCCTTTCCCACAATACCGTTCAAGGTCAGCGGTAACCCGATATTATCATACACGGTGAGGTACGAGAGCAGGTTTCCGCGCTGGAAGACGAATCCTAAATGTCTGCGCTGGAACCGGCTCAGTTGTGTGGCCTCAAGCTGGTGCAGTGGCGTACCAAAACAGAAAATCTCCCCCTGGTCCGGCGATTCTAGTCCGCCCATACAGTTGAGCAGCGTCGATTTCCCTGAGCCTGATTTGCCGATGACGGCAGTAAAGCTGCCTTTGGGTATGGACAAGGAGACATGGTCAATGGCTTTGACGAAACCACGACCGGATCGAAAGGTTTTTGAGATGTGTGATAGCCGAATCATGAAATCAAACCATCCGCAGGATGTTGGCGGCTTTTTCGCGGGCAACCAGCGCCGCCGGCCAAAAGGCCGCCACCAGGCTGAAGAGCAGCGAGGTGGCAGGCGGCGCCCACAGGGAGAAGGCCGTCAACCGGGGCAGGATGATCCCGGATACGGCGAAATAACGATTGTGGGAAGTAAACGCACTGATATCGATTCCCCCCATATGGGCAACCGTTAGAACAGCAACCAGGCCGATCAACAGGCCCGTACCGCAGGCGAGGACGTTCATCAGGACCACCTTGGCCACGATGAGCACCCACATCTCGGCAGCCGTCACCCCCATGGCCTTCAAGATGCCGTATTTCCTCATGTTACGGATGATGAAGATCACGAAAGAACAGGCGATACCGATGGCGACGACGCCGAAGACAAGCAAGATGACGATAACCATTGAAACCGCTTCCAGGTCGATAAGCTGCCTTAAATCCGGCATCTGTGCCTCCCAGGATTCGAAGCGAACCGTGTCCGGGAACTGCTGGTTGTAGATTTCCATCACAGCATCGGGGTCTGCGCCGGTTTTAAGGAATACGGCGGCGGACAAGGGAACATTTTTAAAAAGGTCCAGGTCCAGGGGAATGAAAGCGATACCGTGATCGAGCATGTCCAGTCCGGTCTGGTAAATACCCGACACTGTAAGATCGAGCAGGCTGCTGTCCCTGCGAAATTTGAACCTGAGCGCATCACCTGTATCAACGCCGAGGGCTTGGGCGATGTTTCGACTGATCATGATTTCCGCGCGGCCGGAAAAAGGATAGCGTCCCTCAAGGAGTTTCCTATTCAACGCTGTCTTGTTGGCTTCCATGACAGGATCGAAACCACAAATCACTAAAGGTTGGGAAAGGCCTGCACCGTAAAGTACGCCGGGAAGATAGGATCGTTTCAACACGGTGTCGACGCCTTCGATCATGAGACCCTGCGCCATTGTCGCGTCAGTTATATTGGAGCCGGTAATATGCCCGGAAAACAACCCGACAGTGTTGCGCAGCATGGCGTCTTTGACACCTACAGAAAGTGCTGAGAGAAATATCAGCGCCGCCACTGCTGTGACCACCATGACGGACAGGGCCGCTGTGGAACGGCCGGAGCGAACAAGGAAAAGCCATGCGATCCGAGCCCAGAACCCGGCCCCGATAGCTTTCATGTTTCGGCTCCCCTGGCAGACTGGGGCACTCCGATTCTTTTTTCCAGAAAGTGAATTGATGGCTTTACCAGGAACTGATGCTCCGATGAAAAGAGCATGCTGAGGCCGTCGTTCAGCAGTCGACTGGCATCTGCCGACGCCTGTTTGAAAGCCACGGGATAATGGCCGGCGCAGATAGTTGCCTGGTCTGTACCTCTATTTTTTAGATGCATTCTATCGTCGAGACGGTTTTTCTCGACGGGATTTGACCCGTGGTGGATCAGAGATACCAGGTAGTTGTGTTTCCCGGATTGGATATCCAAGGCCATGTCCACCACATCGTCCATGATCTGGCAGCCGAGGCCTATCTGATAAAGCCCCTCCAGCAGAGGTGTCAAACGTTCTTGAGTCACCGATTCGATGGTCAGGGGAATGTCCCACGGACATTGAAACAGGATTCCGGTTTTGAAGTGATGGATGGTTTTAAGGACGGATTCCGGTTCCAATATGACCGAAATGCCCGCCTCCTCCTCCGCCTCCTCCACACCACTGCGGGTCATCGTCTTCATGGATGCGGCAGACGCCGGCAATACTTTATCGATGGCGATCTCATCTTTCTCAGCTGCAGACATCAGGAGCTGGAACAGCACCCGGTCGGAAACCATTATATCCACCACCGAGCGAAAGCGATACCCCGTAGCAGGAATATCGGTATCCAAGGTGGGCTTGTACTCGTCATCAAGCAGGTTGTCGCACCCGGTCACCATGCCCCGCAGGCACTGAAGGGTAGCAGCGTAAAGGATGCGGCGCTGAGGGAGGATTCCAGCCCTGAAATAGGAATATAAAAACAGCATGGAAAAGAAGTTATTGTGCAGCGAAAAAGAGGCCTCCCCGGGTGTTTTCAGCCTGACGCCGCAGGGTCCCAGAATACTATCGGCTGCTTCCCAAAACCAAGTGAGTCCCGATCTCAGTTCGGCCATCAGGCTCCGGATTTGCGGAATCCGTTCCATCTGGTGTAGAAGATCGGAAAGGTTATTGCAGGTATCCATTTCAGGACTCCGGTTTCTTGGTGTTGAACAGGGCAATATAGCCGAAGTAGGTGGCCGCGCGTTCGGGGGGCAGGAACCCGGCGCTCTCGATGACCTCCGGCAACACCCCGCGGATGTTTTCACCAATCTGGGGCTGCATGAAGAACCATCGGGAAACATGGGAAACCAAGGCGCCCATCCAAGTTGTAGGGGTGTGCATGTCTGCGATGACCAGTCGCCCCCCCGGCTTCAGCACCCGGAACGCTTCGGCCAGGGCTTTTTCCTTGAGGTCCATCTGAACGTGGTGAAAAAAAAGACTCGAAACCACGGCATCGAAGTCCGCGTCTTCAAAAGCGAGGTCCTCGGCGGCCATCACCTCGAACCGGCAGTGGTCCGTGGCGCGCTTTTTACGGGCAACAGCGATCATCTTGGCCGCCGCATCGATACCCACGCTCTGCCCACCCATGGATGCATCCAGGCCGTCAGCGATCATCCTGGTGAGCACACCTGTGCCGCAGCCCAGGTCCAGAACCCGATCCGAAGGAACAAGGTTTAAAAGCGCAAGAAGATGCCGGTCATATTCAGCCTGTTTTCCCAATAACACAATGGGCTCGAAAAGATCATAGATGAATGCGGCATGATCCAGCGTTCGACCTCTGGTGGGCACAGAGTTTACCTTCATCGTCACTCCTTTGTTTTTTTATCTCAACCGGTGCGCAGAGAACCGATCAGTTCCCTAACCGAGGCCATACGCTTTGCTTTCAGGTAGCTTCGAATACCCGCAACAATCTCCATGGTGACACGGGGATTGACAAAGTTGGCCGTACCCACCTGTACGGCTGTGGCACCGGCGATGATGAACTCGATGGCATCGTCGGCATGCATAATGCCACCGATCCCGATCACCGGCACCTGAACGGCCTGGGCCACTTGCCACACCATGCGCACGGCGACAGGTTTAATGGCCGGACCGGAGAGGCCGCCGGTAATATTGGCAATCTTTGGTTTGCGGGTGTGAATATCAATGGCCATGCCGGTAATGGTGTTGATCAGGGACACAGCGTCGGCGCCGGCATCTTCCACGCTTTTGGCGATCCAGGCGATGTCGGTGACATTGGGCGAAAGTTTGACGGTCAAGTGCTTTGTGTAATGCTTTCGGACCGCCTGGGTGACTTCGTGGGCCATCAACGGATCGGAACCGAAGGCAACCCCTCCCTCCTTGACATTGGGGCATGATATATTGACTTCAATGCCGGCGACGGCATCAACGTCATTCAACCGCCGGGCCAGCTCGCCATAGGCTTCAACGCTTGTGCCGTATATATTGACAAACACGGGTGTCTTCAACTTGCTTAAAAACGGGACTTTTTGCTCGATAAACAAATCCAGCCCTACATTTTCCAATCCAATGGCGTTGAGCATACCACAGGCGGTTTCAGCAATACGCGGCGGCGGGTTTCCCTTGGAAGGTTCCAAGGAGAGGCCCTTGACGACGGCACCGCCCAATTGATCCAGATCCACCAGTGATTTGAATTCCATTGCATAGCCAAAGGTTCCGGATGCGGTCATAACCGGATTTTGAAGGATCAGTCCACCAATATCCACTGAAAGGTCTGGTTGGGTCATGGGCACTCTTTTATTATATGTTGTGTTCGTGTTGTTTCACCATTTTTCACAAACGCACCTTATAATCGATCTCCTTTATAAGTCAACGGCCACCCCCAAAGCGGTCGGTTTGAATTGTATATGAAAACAACCATTCAAGTTGAATCTGATGGGAAACCTGAGCAGGTAATCCACGAATTACGGTAAAGTTTTTTTTTCAATGGGCGATGAACACCATAGGCCGGTCCGTTAAACGATATTTCTCAATAGAGCAGGTTTCCAAACAATGTCATTCAAGCTATTTCATCGCCCCTCAGACCATGAAGTCGACATTGAGCAATTGGTTGAAAATAACATGATATTGCAAGAAAAAAGCGAAATTTTCCTACGCAGTATCGACGCCATGATCCACTTTTTGAAATCCTTTGCCATCGACGTTAAGGAAATCCACTCCGATCGCTTTAAAAAAAGTCTGGAAGCCCTGAACGAACAATTCGCAGCAGATGAGAAACCCAAACGCATTGAGCTTAACTTTGAGCATCATAAGAACAAGATACTATCCTTTATCGATCATCAGCATTGCTACATCGCAGATCGTGAAAAAGAACTGAGGGATATCATCGACCTGCTGACCAAAGCCATGGCCAACCTGGACGTGGAAAATCGAGAATTTTATCATCGGGTCCAAGACCAATCGGAAAAGATGGAAAAAATTACCCGGCTGGATGACATCAAAAAAATAAAGACCGCCCTGGCCCATGAAGTCAGTCAAATGCGGGAAATTGTGGAACTTAAGCAAGACCAGGATCGACGCCAGGTGCAATTGTTGGCCGGACAAGTCGACAGCCTGCGTCACGAGCTGGAAAAAACACGGGCCAAATCCATGACCGACGGGTTAACCGGGATATATAACAGAGAGGCGTTTGATGACACTTTGGCCGATTTGATCGAACGAAACAGGGTCATGAATACCACCTTCAGCCTCATGATGCTCGATTTGGATGATTTCAAGCAAATAAATGATAAGTATGGTCATATTATCGGTGATCGTGTGTTGGTGGCTTTCAGCAATAAGTGCCGGAACTCCATCCGGGGAGACGACTATATCGCCCGCTATGGCGGTGAAGAGTTCGCCATCATATTGCCCGGTGCCAGCATGAAAAATGCCCTAAAGAAGGGGCGTCAAATATGCGACGCAGTAGCCGCCGCCCGGTACGCCACCAGCGCGGAGCAGGAAGATGATTATCTGAGCGTGACGGTAAGTATCGGTGTGACTGATTTTCATAAGGACGACTCGCCCGAGTCCATCATTAATCGTGCAGACAAAGCGCTTTACAAAGCCAAAAACAGCGGAAAAAACCGGGCCATCGGCAGAAAGTCTTGAGAAAAATTTTAAGATGGATTAACTATGACATTTTGATTCGGCGACGGAAGTGAACGGCAAATTTCTTGCAGGTAATCTCACCGTAAATTTAACCGCCGATTTTGAAAGGGTTCACCATGTCCTCATGTGACCGCGTTCTTTTTGAACGTCCTGATCTACCCAGACTCATCAAACAACATACGGTAGTAGACCTTCATTTTCATTCGAACCATTCCGATGGTATGAATAACATTCGGAAAATAGCTGATAAAGTGCGCAAGCTCGGTATCGGCATTGCCATTACCGACCACAATGAAATCAGTGGCGCATTGGAAATCGACGCCTACGACGACATCTTCAGCATTCCAGGTATTGAAATTACGGCAGCCGAAGGATCCCATCTGCTGGTCTACTTTTATAATACCAAAGATCTCCAAAAATTCTATAAGACAGTTGTGGTGCCGCATATGGGCAGCGGTGTGATGAGTTCTCTGGCACTGAACATGGAACAAATCATCCAGTGCGCACGGACCTACGAATGCGTCATCATCTTTGCCCACCCCTATTGCGCCATATATACGGGAGTATGCAATATTCAGTTCTCAAAGGAGGAGTTGGATCGGCTATTCGACATGGTCCATGGCGTAGAGGTCATCAATGCCAGCAATTTGAACAAATGGAACTTGAAATGTTCCGTGCTGGGATTCAATTTAGACAAAGCCATGGTCGGCGGAAGCGATGGCCACTCCTTGGGACAAATGGGACGCGCCGTTACCTACGCAAAATGTGCATGGAATCGAAGGGATTTTTTAGATGCCATCTGCCGTCACGAAAACCAAGTGGCGGGAAAAGAGATTCATCTATTGCGCAAAGTCACCTCCAATGGATTGAAGCTGAGACATAATTTCAATAATTGTCCGGATCTAATGGAAAAACATTTCCGCTACAGCTGCAAAGTGATCAACTTTAAATCCAAGTCCCTCAGATCCAATGTAAAACGAAGACTAAATCAACATATCAACTCAACCAGCCTGAGAAGCTACTTCGGAATATAACGCTCTGGAAAGCGACACGAGAGCGAGGGGGGCGTCATTGCGGCGCCCTTTCTCTTTTGACAGCCTGTATGTTCCCCCGGGTTGGGGCCGACTCGGACAACGCTTAATTTGTCCTTAATCCTTGCACTTCATTTCACGGGACTTATGTTTGACATCAATTAGGTCTATCATACGGCTGATAACCCGCTATTTCTCATAACCACCACTTGGTAATCTATAGGAAGATACCATGGAAGATGCCCCATCCATAGCCCCTTTGACCAAAGTTTCGGTAAAACTGAATGCCAACCCCATCGCCAATGGGGCCCATTTGCCGACATCTGAAATCCATTTCAGCTTTATCTACGGGATTGGAACCGAAGGTCTCACCGCTTTTGAAAAGGCGTTGCATGGCATGGCGCCCGGAGGACGATTAACCATCGGCGTGCCTTCCATGCAAATGCACAACTATTTCGAACACTTGCTGAACCCGCTGATGGAGACCATCCATACAGACCCACCATTTGAACTTGAAATTGAAGTACTGAACGTGGCACCGGTATCCGACCGGGAGCTGGTTCATGCCTTGGCTAGAAAATCAGAAGGAAGCGGATGCGAATGCGGATGCGGATAATCCGATTGTGGTAACGATTTCAATCGGATCGTGAATGTTTGCCCCTCCCTCCCGATGTCGGATTTCGTTTCGTCATCAAATTTATTGATTTAAAACGATGTATTGCATATAAATGCCTATAGCGCTGAAAAACGACATTCGATGTTCATTAAATAGCGGCCGGATTATGGCCGGCATAGCATTTGAGGGGCTTTTCCTGGAGTGATGCATGTATCGAGACAACTACATTAAATCCCTCCGCTCTGAACTATTGGAGATGGTGGCAGACTATCTTACGCCGGTTGCTATGCGCTATGGATATAGTGACGTTCCCCTTGAAACCACCATTAAATGGAGACCACAGGTTCTCTTGCTTGGTAATTACTCTTCAGGAAAGTCCACTTTAATCAATGATTTCCTTGGCGCAAAAATTCAAAAAACCGGGCAAGCACCAACCGACGACTCATTTACAGTGATCACTTACGACGATGGTCCGGAGCCTGATGAACCTGTTCGCATTACGGAAGAGCGGGATGGAAAATACTTGCTCAACGACCCCGAATACCCGTTCGAAACCCTTAAAAAACACGGCCAACGATTCACTTCTCATTTTAAACTCAAAAAGGTCAACTCGCCTTTTCTGAAAAACCTGGCCATTATCGATACACCAGGAATGTTGGACAGCATCACGGAAAGAGACCGGGGATACAATTATCAAGAGGTCATCGGGGATCTGGCCCAGATTGCCGACCTTGTTCTGGTGCTCTTTGATCCACACAAAGCCGGCACTGTTAGAGAAGCGCACACCAGCCTCAGGGATACCTTACCTGCCCGGACCTTCGAAGATCGCGTGCTATTTGTCCTCAACCGCATAGATGAATGCACTTCAATGATCGATCTATTGCGGGTTTACGGGACGCTGTGCTGGAATCTTTCCCAGATCACCGGACGGAAAGATATTCCCATGATCCATCTGACCTATTCTCCCCAAGACGCCTCAGATGCAGTGGATGATGAAGAGCTCAGTTACCTTCGCCACCTGCAAAATCAACGCGAAGAATTAAAAAAGGCCGTATTGCAAGCACCGTGCTATCGCCTGGACAATTTAGCCTCATTCGTCGAAACACATGGAGAGCGGATAGCCCATTTTCTGGAAGCCTTGATCAGTTTTCGCAAAAGAGCCCGAAAATTTCGTTTGAAGTCCTTTGGCATCGGGCTGGGGATCAGCCTTGTTGTTGGAGCGGCAATTTTTGTCATGACCCTTATAGCACCGCCCCTGGCCGGTGCCGATATTATGATAAAAGCCGGTTGTGGAGCTGCGGGCGTTCTCTTGGTTTTGGGACTTTGGACCATCACCTTTAGACGATTTTTGTTTAAGCGTTTTCACAAAAAAACAATGAAAAATCTGGACCATCTTACAGCGTTGAAGAATCAAACCCGCAGGGACAGTTGGGAATCCATCCGCAATCTGGTTCACTCTCATCTTAAAAACACACGTGGAAATTACTCTCTCAGAGAAGTAAGATATGAATACAGCTCCGTATGGAAGGTATATGAAAAAGGGTCCAAAGAAATCAGGGAGGCACTGCGTGAATTGTCGGATCTCTCACCTGATGAAGAAGAGGCGTTCTTCAAAGTCAGGCTTGGACTATCAGACAAAGAATTTGATGAACAGCATGAGATTCCTATCCCTGTTCAATAGTTCTCCGTCAAATAAAAACTCCCTCGAGCTGACCCGAAACACATGAATCAACGCTGCCGAACGCTATGAACAAACAGCCTGATTTACCGATCATACCAAGAGAACGCGGCGATGATCTCCACAATTATCATCCGGCCGAGCAAAGCGACCTGGTGCTTTTTATGGCCGGCAATCAATTCATGGTCATGCCGGAACTTATAAAGGCATTTCAGACCCGCCATCCCAATATCCGCAACATTTGTTATGAAACGCTGCCGCCGCGTCTGGAATTGCGCCAAATATTGGCCGGGGGTGCCATATTCCGGGGCAATCGGTTGAACATCTATCCGGATATCTATGCCTCCGTCAATTTAGAAAGCATGAAAACGCTGGAATCACAGGGTCATATGCTGCCCGGCGACTATTGTCTTTACCTGCACAATCGACTGACATTGGTTACGCCTAAAGGCAACCCGGCCGGCATTTCCCATGTCAGCGATTTGGGCCGGGACGATGTGCGTATCTCCCAACCCGATCCGGCAGGTGAAGATATCGCCTTTCATATCATGGACATGTACCGACAAGCCGGAGGAGAAGAACTGGTTCAGCGTATTATGGAAACCAAGCGCGCCGAAGGCACCACCATATATACCATCGTTCATCACAGGGAAACCCCTTTGCGCATTGCCAAGGCAACGGTCGACGTAGGGCCGGTTTGGGCCACAGAAGCCCAACATGCAAGTTCCACAGCACTTTCATTTGATATTGTCGAGCCCGGACAGAATTTGGACCAGAGGAACCATATTAACTATTACATCGGGAAGACGGCGCATGCTGCCAATGATAAAAATGCAAAACTTTTCATCGATTTCATCTGCTCGGTTGAAGCACAAAAGATCTACCGGCATTATGGATTTGTGCCTCACCAGCAGTGATTTTATTAGAAGAAGGTGTAACCATGCAACAATACAATCCCGAGCAGGCTTTGTTCAATGCCAAACGCGAATTCGGCGAGCATGGCGGTGTCACCCCTTCCATTGCCCGCTCATCCACTTTCACGGTAATGGATCCGTCCCATATGCCCGAGATTTTTGCCGGTATTAGAGGACCGGAAAAAAATGGTTGTTTTCTATACAGCCGCCATTTCAATCCCACGACAGCTATTCTGGCGCGTTATCTGGCGGCCCTGGAGGGAACCGAAGCCGCACAAGCCACGGCCAGCGGCATGTCGGCCATCTCCTGCGCTCTGCTCCAGTTGTGCCGACAAGGCGATCATATTGTCGCCAGCAACACGATCTATGGCGGCACACACGCTTTGCTGGACCAAATGCTCCCTGAAATGGGCATCCAGACGACTTTTGTGGAACCCACCGATATCGCAGCATTTGGTAAAGCCATGACTCCCCAAACAAAAGTGATCTTTGTCGAGACCGTGGCCAATCCGACACTAAAAATTGCCGACCTGCCACGGCTTGCGGACATGGCGCATCAAAAAGAGGCTAAACTGGTGGTTGACAATACCTTCACACCGGTTTTGGTATCCCCGGCCCTGTTGGGAGCCGATGTGGTGGTCTATTCCCTGACGAAGTTCATCAGTGGTGCCAGCGACATGATTGCCGGAGCCATTTGTTCCAGCAAGGAATTCATTTATGAACTCAAAGACCTTCACAAAGGCCGGGTCATGCTCTTGGGCCCCACTATGGACCCGAGGGCCGCCTTTGATGTGATTCAAAGATTACCTCACCTGCCGGTGCGCATGCGCGAGCACAGTCGTCGCGCAATGGTGATTGCCACCCACCTGGAACAGATGGGTGTTGCCGTCTCCTATCCAGGTTTATCATCCCATCCGCAACATCATTTGTTTACGGATATCCTTAATCAAGGCTATGGCTATGGCGGCATGCTCACGGTGGACTGCATCAACCAGCGCCAGGCGGAACACTTCATGAGCATACTGCAAAATGATGAAAAATTCGGTTTTATTGCTGTTTCACTGGGTTACTTCGATACACTGATCTCATGCTCAGGCTCATCGACATCATCGGAGATTCCACCGGAGGATCAATCGGAAATGGGACTCTCTCCGGGTCTGGTTCGTATCTCCATAGGCTACACCGGCTCACTTCAGGAACGCGTTCAGCAAATGGAGCGGGCAGTGATTTCTGCCGGTCTGGCGAACTCGAAATCCGAATAGGGAAGACTTCAAGGAGTGATCGATGCCCTCTACAAAAGAGGAGAAGGAAACAAACGTTGCAAAATGGCGGCAGCGGGCCATGGACTTGATCGCCAACCAGAAAGCATTGGTGCTGGCCACCAGCAAAGATAACCATCCGTGGGCGGCACCGGTCTATTATGTTTATCTAAAGTCGAAATTTTACTTCTTCTCCAGCCCTAATTCAAAGCACGCTGAGCATGCCCTCAAGAATCAAAAAAACGCAGCTGCCCTTTTTTCGGATGGCGATCAACTGGAACAGATTGAAGGACTTCAGATGGTGGGCCGGATTGAAGTTGTCCAAAAGCAGATGGAGCGTATAGGGGTGACGGCTGCTTACCTGAAAAAGTTTCCTTTTTCCCGGAAAGTGTTGGCCGAAAAGGAAATCGGCGGTATGAATTTAAGCACCAAAGTGACGTTGTATTTTTTTTGTCCGGATGAAATGTACTATACGAACAACTTAATGGGATTTGGATCGCGCTTGGCGCTGAACATGTAAGGACTCTTCAAGGAGTGACAAAATGAAATCAAACCTGAAGGCTTTGGATCAACCGGATATACTGGCCTCTATTTTTCATCCTCGCTCCGAGATCGGTCCTGCACCTGCGGCTGATTCCATTAGTGATCATCTGATACCCGTAGATCATGATGTTCATATCGGGGCGCGATTTCACGCCGGTTCTAAAACAGGTGCCAACCTTCTATTTTTTCATGGAAATGGTGAAATTGTGGCCGACTACGACGAACTCGGACCGATTTTCGGCAGGTTGAACATAAACCTGTTGGCTGCGGATTATCGTGGCTATGGACGCTCCAACGGCCACCCAAGCGTCAGTACCATGATGACCGACTGTCATGTCATCCTTGATTATGTTTTAGAGTGGTTGAACCACAACAACTATTCCGGCCCTCTTATCGTCATGGGCCGGTCTTTGGGGAGCGCATCCGCATTAGAACTGGCCGCTAAACACAAAGAGGCTGTGAACGGTCTGATCATAGAGAGCGGTTTCGCTTACGCAGAACCCCTTTTAAGGCTGCTGGGTGTCGATCTGGATAGCGTATCATTTAAAGAAGAAGACGGTTTCGTGAACCTCGAGAAAATCCGAACCTATCCGGGCCCGACACTGATCATTCATGCTGAATTCGACCGCATCATTCCCTACTCCGATGGATTTGCACTTTACAAATCAAGCACTGCCGAGGATAAAAGCCTTTTAAAAATCGAAGGTGCCAATCACAATGATATATTATTGCGGGGTTTCGACAGTTATATGCAAGCGATTCAGCGGATGATTCTTCGAATTACCGGCTCATAGCTAACTTTTGGGTGAGATCAAGATGAGATAAGCTTGAAATCAGGGCCGGACTGCCTTAGGTTAGATGCATTTATGGCTGCTTATCATCGCAATATTCCTCTAAGCTGAATGACTGATCGGATTGTTGGCCTGCAGCCCCAGCGTCTTCACAGCAGAACCGCCCGAAATGATGCGATAATTTAGCTTCCAGTGCAACCTATTGTTTCTGTATCGAAAAGGCCTGATTAAAGAATGTTATTCAACAGGTCGATGAGGATATGATGATTCAACGCACCGGGGGGATTTCCAACAGAGGCAAGACAAATGAAAAACGATCCTAATTTGCACCACCAAATACCCAAAGCAACTAATATTAATATTGATCCTGACCCTTCTGGATTGGTTGCAGCGATGGGTGATTCCGATCATATCTGGCAAATCGCTTTTGACGCATCACCGGATATGATCGCGATTCTGGATACGGAACATCAAATCCTCGCCGTCAATTCAGCCATGGCCAAAGCCATGGGCTGCAGCCCTGAGCAAGCCCGCGGTCATCGCTGCTACAATCTATTTCACAAGTCCGATGGGCCTGCCTTGTCATGCCCCCACCGAGCATTGGTCGAAGACGGCAAAACCCACCAATCCGAAATATACGAAGAGCGATTGGACACATGGATGCTGGTCACTGTAAAACCGCTGTATAATCGAGACAAGGTGCTGGTGGGCGGCATACACATTGCGCGCGATATAACCCAGGAAAAGCGGTCGGAGCAGGCTTATCGCGAGAGCGAGGAACGCTACCGCCACCTGTCCGAAGCCACTATAGACGGAGTTCTCTTAAGCGAAGACAGCACGATTATCGCTGCCAATCAGGTATTGGCGGATATGATGGCATACAACATTAAAGATTTAATCGGCATGAACATGCTCAGGCTCGTCGCCCCCCACGACCGTAACCGGTTGATTCAATCCCTGAGAAACCGAACAGCCGGAATTCATACCTTTGAATGCGTCCGAAAAGACGGTACCGTTTTTCCCATTGAGACCCATAGCAGAGCGGTCACCTATAAAGGCGGCATGGTGTATCAGACGGCCATTCGTGATTTAACCGAGCAAAAACGGATCGAACAAGAGCGCGCCCAGCGCGAACGGATGCAAGGTGCTCTGGAAATGGCCGGGGCCGTATGTCATGAGATCAACCAACCACTGATGGCCCTTCAGGGTTTCACGGAGATATTGGCTTCGAAGATTGAATTGAACGATAAGGCCTCTCAGAGCCTTCACCGTATGGAAGGTCAAATCGAACGCATTAAAAAACTCACCCACAAGTTGATGCACATCACCAAATACGAGACCAAGGATTACGCAGGCGGTGACAAGATCATCGATATCCATCAGGCTGCGCCTGAAGATGAAAATGCATGCGGTGATCACTGATGAAAACTTGCAGGTCAAATTTTTGCGGCGGTGATTGCTATGAACAATATCCCAGATAAGAAAAATGGCTGCGCGCCATGCGAATTCAATGGCCAACTGGCCAGAGACGTTATCAACTCCTTATCAGCCCACATTGCCATTATCGATCAGGAAGGCGTCATTTTAGAGACCAACAAAGCATGGCATGAGTTTGCCCGTCGGGCCGGCGTAGCGGAAGATTTCACCTCGATCGGGCATAACTACCTCAAAATATGCGACGCTACCGTGGGAGATCAAGCCGAAGACGCCCAGGCTGTCGCCGAAGGAATTCGAGGAGTGATTCGAGGGGAATTGGACGAATTCCTATATGACTATCCATGCCATTCACCCGATGCCCCCCACTGGTTTTATCTGCGCGCCGTTTGCATGCACATTGCAGGCCCCAAAAAGATAATTGTCAGTCACGAGGAAATCACAACCATCAAGCTGACGGAGGAGGCGCTTCGTAAAAGCAAAAAAGACCTTGAAGAACAAAAAGTCCGCCTTGAGGAAGCCAACATCGCCCTCAAAGTTTTGTTGAGACAGCGTGATGAAGACAAACAAGAGATGGAGAAAAAGGTACTCACGAACATTAAGGACCTGGTCTTTCCATATATCGAAAAACTCAAGCGTGCGCCCTTAAGGGCCAAGGATAAAACCAACCTGGAGATCATCGAAACGCACCTCAATGAGGTCATCTCACCCCTGATGCAACGTCTGACACATCTGAACATTCTACTGACACCTCAGGAGATGCATGTCGCTACGCTGGTCAAAGACGGCAAATCGAGCAAAGAGATAGCCGAGATACTGCATATTTCCGAAACCACGGTTCACTTCCATCGCAAAAATCTGCGCAATAAATTCGGCCTTAAAAACAGAACCACCAATTTGAGGTCCTATCTTCTGTCCCTGTCTTGACGGTTAGAAGCGGTTTCAAAACCTCCCCTCGAACCCAAACTCGGTGTTGGGCTGCAGATTTAAATCCTCCAAGATAGTATACTATTCCCCTAGGGTTTAAATCTGCATCCCGCCTTGATTTTGGGCCCGATTGAAGGTTTTGAAACCACTTCTAGGAAATCGCTTCTTCCTGTCGGGACACAATCCACTTGAGCAGCATCCGGCGCAGGTACTCCTCGTCAAGGGGCTTGGAAAGATAATCATCCATGTCGGCTGCCAGACACTTTTCTTTTTCGCCTTTTATGGCATGGGCGGTCAGGGCGATGATCGGTATTCGGTGACCGGTGACCGGTGGTCGGTTGGTTGAAAAGTCAGTGGATTCATGTTGAAACTTGTATTCCCAGGCGCGGATGCGACGGGTGGCTTCGTAGCCGTCCATTATCGGCATCTGGATGTCCATGAACACGGCATCGTAGTATTCCGGCTCTGAGCCGGTTACCTTATCGACGGCTCTCCGGCCGTTTTCGGCGGTCTCCACGGTCAGTCCCGTCTCCTCCAACAAGGCCACGGCCACATCAAGGTTCAATTCGCTGTCTTCCACCACCAGCACGCGGTGGCCGGCCAGGCGCCGGATGGGCAGTTCAGCCGGTTCCTGCGCGCGGCGGGGCGCCATGGCCTCTGCCAATTCCATGCGGGTCTCCAGCATTGCTGTGAAAGAAAAAGTGCTGCCTCGGCCTGGTGTGCTTTCTGCCCAAATTCGACCACCCATCAGCTCCACCAGTCGTCGGCAGATAGCCAACCCCAGGCCGGTGCCTTCATATTTGCGGCTCAAGGAGCTGTCGACCTGGGTAAAGGGATCAAACAGAGTGGGCAACACATCGGGGGCGATACCGGAGCCTGTGTCGCTGACAAAAAATTTGAGGGCCGTTTTCATGGGTATCTTTTCAGCCTCATCATCCTCCGGTTTCGCGCCGACGATGATTTCGCCGGAATCGGTGAACTTGACCGCGTTTTCAATCAGATTGGTCAATACCTGGGTCAGCCGGCCGGCATCGCCGGTCAGCTGCCTGGGCACATCCGGAGGCATATCAAAAATCAGCTGCAGGTCTTTTTTGGCCACCCGATTGCTAAACAGATCGGCCAGTTGTTCCATCACCTGGTCAAGATCAAAGGGAGCGTACGCTAGCTCCAGCCGGCCGGCCTCTACCTTGGAAAAATCGAGAATGTCATTGATCACTTGCAATAGGTTACCCTCGGCCAGTTGCACCTTGTTCAGATAGTCGCGCTGCTCGTCGGTCAGGTCGGTCTTGAGCACGATATTGGTCAGGCCGGTTACAGCGTTGAGGGGGGTACGGATTTCGTGGCTCATGCGGGCCAGGAACTCGCTCTTGAATTGGTTGGCCTCCTCAGCCGCTCGTTGCGCTTCCAGGGCTTGCTCCTTGGCGGCAGCCAGTTCAATGGCCTGGGCTTCCAGCCCCTTGTTTGCGACCTCCAATTCATATGTCCGCTCCTTGACCAGCTCTTCAAGATGATCACGGTGTTTGCGGAGCTCTGCTTCAGCTTGCTTGCGCTCGGTAATATCGATAGTAAACCCTTGGAAATATAATATTTCACTATTTTCATCACGGATCGTTTTGGCGCAGATCATCGCCCATATGACATCGCCGCCCTTCTTCTTAAATTGTGTTTCAAAACCGACGATTTCTCCTTTTTGCTCTAAAGTCTGGATGAATTCATCCCGATCCTGGGGCCGGAAATAGAGTTGATGGGCCGCATTGGTGATGGTTGCAACAAGTTCCCGTGACGATTCATATCCCAAAATTTTAGCAAAAGATGGGTTGGCATCCAACAACCTGCCCTCCGAGGTGATCTGAAAAACACCTTCGGTGGCGTTTTCGTATATGCTGCGGTATTTTCTTTCACTGACCTTCAGATCTTCATGGGCCTGCTCCAGCGCGGCCGCCTTTTCCCGGATGCGCGTTTCCAGATTCTTGTTCAGCTCTTCCAGTTTACGGGCCAGCGTAATCCTGTGTTCCATCTCATCTTTCAATCGCAAGGCGGCTTTAACCCGGGCTTTGACAACCGGAATGTTGAAGGGTTTGGTAACAAAATCCACCGCCCCCAGGTTGAGCCCCTTGGTCTCATCCACCTCCTTATCCAGGGTGGTAACAAAAATCACGGGGATGTCCCAGGTGTCGGTGTTGGCTTTCAACCTCGAGCAGACCTCGAAACCGTCCATGTCGGGCATCATGATATCCAGGAGAATGAGGTTCGGTTGATAATCGGAAAAGGCGATTTCCAGCGCCTCTTTACCGCTGGTGGCGTAAATAATCTCGTATTGGGACTGCAGATTTTTAACGAGAACGTGGATGTTGTCCGGTTCGTCATCCACCACCAGGATGCGTCTGGGCTCTTGTTGAGCCACCCTTTTATCAAACAGAATATGCCATTTATCTTCATACTGCTTCAGTGCCTGGCGGGCAGTTTCCAGTTCGCGCCGCTTTTGCCGGACCTGTCGCTCCAGTTGCTGATTCAAATTCTCCAGCTGCGCTCTGAGCAATAGCCTTCGGTTCATCTCCTTCTTTAAATTGAGAACGCTTTTGATCCTGGCCGTCACCACCGGCATACTAAAAGGTTTGGTGATATAGTCTTGAGCCCCCAAGTCCAGCCCTTTTACCTGCTCCGAATCGGCTGTTTTACCGGTCAAAAAGATGACCGGTATCTCCTTGGTGCGGTCATCGGCCTTGAGCTTTTCGAAGACTTGGAAGCCGTCCATACCAGGCATCATGATGTCCAACAGGATCAGGTCCGGTCGTTTTTCGAAAAAAGCGATTTCCAGCGCCTCTTCTCCGGAGATTGAACATAGAACATCAAATTCGGACTGCAAATGTTGGGCCAGGGACCAGATATTATCCGGCTGATCGTCCACGATGAGTATTTTGTTCTTGTCCGGCCTCGAGGTCATTCTTTTTTCTCCTGTTTAAACGCTTCGATCAGTTCCGAAACGATGGATATGGACTTTTTTGTATCCAGGTTGTAAACGGCTTTGTCCAACAGGCTCAACTTTTCGCTAAACCGTGAATCATGGAGTGTTTTTTTCAAGTCCTGCAATACATTCATGGCTCGGGTGTTTCTTTGTTCGAGCAATCTGAGCAAATGGTGAAGAATCGTATCGACTACCGTGACATCAACCGCTTCAATTTGATCTGAAGAAATTGTTGGCGGTTGCGTTTCCAGCGACAGGCTTTTTAGAGCGGTGATGACGATGGAAAACCGGCGTAAAAAAGAGTCGAGCGCATGCTGCATTGCCTCTGATTTTTCCGTTTTGAGAAGATCACATAGATCCCCTGCGGCCTGAAAAAGGCCGTCGGCGCCGATATTGCCGGCAACCCCCTTTAGCGCGTGGACCAATTGGTAGGCCGCGTCCAATTTTCCTTCATCAATATATTGTCCGATGAGGCGATCCGCGCTGTCAAATTTTTCCTGAAAACTGAGCAACATCTTTTTATACAACCCTGTGTCGGTGTTGATGCGCACCAGCGCCCTTTTCAGATCGATACCGGGAATCTTTTTAGGCATTTCCTCCCACTGTGCCACCATGGTCTTTACAGGGACATCAGGCTTTTTTGTCGCGCGTTGCGCGGGTTTGATCCAAGTGACCAATGTCGTATAAAGCTCCCGCACATCAATGGGTTTGGCGATGTAATCGTCCATTCCGGCGGCAAAGCACGCCTCCCGGTCGCCTTTGAGGGCGTGGGCGGTCATGGCGATGATCGGTATGCGTCGATCGGTGATCGATGGTCGCTTGGTTGAAAAGTCAGAGGATTCGTCTTGAACCTTGAACCTTGAACCTTGAACTTTGAACTCCATTTCCCGGATACGCCGGGTGGCTTCGTAGCCGTCCATCACCGGCATTTCGATGTCCATGAGCACAGTATCGAAAAACGGTGTGCCCGTATCGGCCCCGGCTTTGAAAATATTCACCGCTGCCTGTCCGTTTTCCGCCACCTCGACCATCAATCCTGCGCGCTCCAGGATGGCCACCACCACCTGTCGATTGACCTCATGGTCCTCCACCAACAATACTCTGGCACCCCGTATCCCTTCGATACCAATAGTCTCTAAGGATTCCATCTCCAGCGGTATGCGGGGAACCATGGACTCGGTTTTGCCGAATGCCTCCATGATGGTGTTGAATAGTTCCGAGGAACTGACCGGCTTGAGAATGTACGCGTCTATTGCGGTGGCGGTGCCATTGCGCGCCTGTATGATTTCATCCCAGCCGTACATGGTGACCATGATGATTTTAGGTGTAACCGCTTCTTTTCCGAGCAAGGGGTGGTTGCGGATGCTTTCGACCATCTCAAAGCCATCCATCCCCGGCATTTTCCAGTCCACAAGGAGCAGGTCGTAAGGTTTTTGCGCGGCCGCCTCTTCCAGCTCGGCAAGCCCCTGTTGCCCTGAAGTTGCCAGGGTCACTTCAAATTTGAACTGGTGCAGCATATGCTCCAAAATCTGACAGGCCGTCTCGTTATCGTCCACCAGCAGCACCTTAAGGCCTCGAATATCCGCAGGAGCGTCCAGCCAGTACGGCCTTTCTTCTGCGCCGCGTTCTAGAGTCAGGTTAAAATAGAAAACAGATCCGCGGCCCGGCTCGCTTTCCACCCAGATCCGTCCGCCCATCAGGTTCACCAGCCGATGGCAGATGGAGAGTCCCAATCCAGAGCCTTCGTATTTTCGTGTCATGGAACCGTCCAACTGGGTAAAAGGTTCAAACAAGGTCTCAATTTGATCCGCCGGCACGCCAATCCCGCTGTCCTGTACCCAAAAACATAGATCCACCTTGTCCGTCCCCGGAGTTGCGGCACCCTTCTCCTTGTTCAGTTCGACATTGATGATGATTTCGCCTTTGTCCGTGAACTTGACCGCATTGGCAATCAGGTTGATCAGAATCTGACCCAAACGGTGAGGATCGCCTTTCAACGCCAGGGGCACTTGGCTGTCAATCACATAGAACAATTCGATCCGCTTTTCGGCCGCCTTGGCTCGGAACATATTGGCCATCTTTTCGATCACATGGTGGAGCATGAAATCGATATGCTCCAATTCCAGCTTTTCGGCCTCGATTTTGGAAAAGTCCAGGATGTCGTTGATGATGCGCAGCAGATGGCGGGAAGAATCATCCACTTTGGACAGATAGTCTTTCTGCAAGGGCGTAAGCTCGGTATCCAGGGTGAGATGGGTCAGGCCGATGATGGCGTTCATCGGTGTTCGGATCTCATGGCTCATCTTGGCCAGAAAATCGCTTTTCGCCCGATTAGCCACCTCGGCAGCGTCTTTGGCTCTCTTAAGTGATGCCTCCGCCCGCTTGCGTTCAGCAACTTCCTGATTAAGTCTATCCACAGAGGTCGACGTATTCTTGAGTGCTTTTGTCATGGTATTGAACGAGGACGCCAATTGGCCTATTTCATCACCGGAATCGATATCAAGCTGGATGTCCCAGTTCCCCTTACCCACTTCTGCAGCGGCACTTTGTATTTCAATGATTGGTTTTGTAAATTTCTTAGCAGTCATATAGCTGATGACTGCAACGATAATGATAATCACAGCAAAAAGAATTAAGTTGTCGCGTTGAAGTTTGCTGCCGATAGCTGTAATTTCCGTCATGGGTTGTGCTACTACCAAACCCAGCCCTGCACTTTTTAATGGTGTATAGGCTTTTTTCATTAAGATTTCATTGTTCTCATCGATTTCCGTTATCGTTCCGGTGTTTCCAGCTAAGACATTTTGTGTTGATTTGTAATCGAGGACACTCAGACCTATTGTGTTTTCGTCTTTATGGCCGACAATTGTGCCTGTTTTATCGATTAAATAGACATACCCCTTCTCACCAACCGCAGTCCTGAATAACTCTTCCAAGAACGGCTCTACATGAACGTGTAGACTCC
Source organism: Desulfobacteraceae bacterium (assembly GCA_050124755.1). GTDB lineage: Bacteria > Desulfobacterota > Desulfobacteria > Desulfobacterales > Desulfosarcinaceae > JARRKU01. The sequence continues at coordinate 3,159 of JASFER010000015.1, read as the reverse complement.
CGACAGCTCTTTTGTTGCCTACGTTATCATAATATAAGCGACTAATTGATATTCCCGGGATTCCGTGTTCTTTGCAGGGCGTGTATTGAACAAAACAATCTCCTTTTCCCAATACCAGGGTCTCTTTAAACCAACGTTCATTTGATAAGTCCCAATGAGCATATTCTATTTTTCGATCTACTACATCGACTATAGATTTTCCATCCAATCCAATGATTCGGATTGTGACATAGTCTGGGGCTTGTAAGGCTGCTTCAAAGATATCGATCTCTATTTTTGACCTTGCGTCTTCCGCATAATCCAGCAATCCAAGCTGAGAATATATGAAATAATCTGTAATTGTTCTATTAATAAGGAGAAGGCGCAAGGCATCTTTAGCGGTATATACATAGTGCTCAACTTCATTTCGTAAGTTCTTTACTTGAACAACAAGCCTCGAGTTGGCGGTATTTTCAAAAATGGCGGCATTGCTAAAGTAGAAAAAAACACTCAAAGAGGCGAGGGCCACGATTAGAGGAGATAGAATAAATAGGAGTAATTTTGTACCTATTTTCATTCTGCTTCTCTTCAATGGTGGGAGAAATTTGTAATTATATGGGTGTTTCTCCAAAATCTGAACTTTTCTTTTAGACCTTTGCCTTCTTCCAGGTTAACTGTACCCTGCTCGGAAATGACCTTTTGCCCTTCTTCACCCAACATCCATGATAGAAAATCCTTAATATCGCCGGCTGGATCGCCTTTTGTCATCAAGTATAGGGGGCGAAAAAGAGGGTATTTGCCAGATGCGATATTCTGTTTGGTTGGGCTAATCCCATCCAAAGCTAAAATTTTAACCTCTCGTTTTTTAGCTGAAGAGATGCCAGTAACAGCAAAGGAGTACTTCAATTTTTCTACCATCTCCTCAACTTCAGCAGAATGTTTAAAGAAAAGCGCGTCACTTTTAAAATCTAAATTTGGATTTTCAAACAACATTAGCCTTGTCATAAAACCGACACCAGACACTTTCCCCCCATGTTCAGGCACCTGACTTCTGAAAATGGCGATTATTCGCTTGTCGGGCCCGCCCATTTCTTTCCAATTGGTTATCTTGCCCAACAAAACAGCTTTTGCCTGCTCGAGCGAAACGCTTTCGAAAGGGTTGGAGGGATGCGTTATGAATACCAGACAATCCCATGCCGTGTGAGTCATAAAAACGCCTCTTTCTTGCGGAAACAATTCTGGCAGAGCCGGCCTGCAGGAGCCCCCTATGTCGGCGTCACCAGCCGCTGTTGCCCTTATTCCAAGCGTAGCACCGCCGCCCATGACCCTGATCTTTTTGCCCGTTGATCTTTCAAAAGCGGCGGCAGCCTCGCTCATAAACGCTCTTCTAATAATTGAGCATCCCTTAAACGTGGATTCATTCGCTTTCTGGGCAATAGCTCGATCAAAGCCAAAAGCTAATATAGCCGCTACCAGCACGATAATAATAGCGAATATCTTTTTCATTTTATCCCACCTGCCTCTTTTTCATTTCCGAAGGCTATGTTGGCCTGTTCATTGCTGGAAGTGGTTTCAAAAGCTCCCCTCGAATCCAAACTATAGGAATAGCTCACTAAGGGTTTCAGATGTGACTCGCGATGGATGAAAAACAGAGGCGTTGAGGGCAGCTCAATGATCGAATGAATTAGAGTTATCGTTGCGCAACAAGTGGCGTAACAGCTTGCTTTTCCAATTAATTTTATATAGCAGACAGGCATTTGTGCGTCAATAGTAATGTCGAAGTGAATGTATTCATTTTTCTAGAAGTTATCTCAAAAATATGGTAGCTTTGAACTACCATTCGCCTACGGTTCATCCATGGTTGTGCCCAGGCTATAGCGACTTATTATGGTTCAAACAGGCTTGCATCCATGGAAAGGACACATATCATGAACCGAATCAGCATCCAAACAACAGCAGATCTCTTCTTTCAATTCAACTGGTCAGGTAACGGTGTTCAACACACGGATGCCTTTGCCGGGCATCAGGTCAATTTCTGGCGGGATATGATGCCCCAAAGCCTGTTTGAAGCGCTAATGGGAAAACGATCCGGGGACCAGGTTCGTTTGGGCATATCCGTTGATGAGCTGTTAGGAGTGACGAGCACCAAAGCGGTCCGCACCATTGACCATAGGCAATTCGACAGTTCCCGCATCCGGAAAAAGTCCTGCGAGGCCAGACTGGGACGGTTTTATCCCAAGGGGATTCTCGCTGATGTGACCGGTATTTTTAAAGCCAACAGAGACCCGTTTCGGTGCATCGCCGTGGCCAACGGGCATTTGGGTATCGCCATGGGGCACCCCATGGCAGGAAAAACCATTGATTTGAATGTTACTGTCGGATCCATCCGTTCAAAATTGGAAGAACGGGGCGGTACCATGCGCCATTGGGGAGAAGTTATTGCCCAGGGCCCCGGCATGCAAGCCCGTTGGGAGAATCAGCCCACGGATTTCTTTAGTGACCACCCGTTTGAGCGCAAAGATGAATCACCGGACACCGCTTTTTACGCCCGGCCGCGGATGGTTCAGCACATCGATGACACGGCCGCTGATATGGTTCGCCAGATTTATAGCCGCTTTCTTTTGGATGACATAAAAATATTGGACCTGATGAGCAGCTGGCAATCACACCTGCCTGAAACCTCGGGTTCACATCATGTCACGGGTTTGGGCCTGAACAAAGACGAGCTTCAATCCAATAAGGCGCTCCAGGATCATCTTGTGCACGATTTAAATGCCAATGGCCAGATACCTTATGATGAAGACACCTTTGATCTGATGCTATGCAGCTTATCCGTTGAGTACCTAATGAATCCCTTTCAAATTTTTAATGAAGCGGCCAGAATCCTAAAACCGGGCGGATATTTGGTGATCTCCTTCTCCAACCGTTGGTTTGAGCCTAAAACGATAAAGATCTGGCGTGAATTGCATGAGTTTGAACGCATGGGGCTGGTGTTGGAATACTTCAAGCACGATCATCTTTTTGATGACCTGCACACTTACTCGGTCAGGGGATTGTCAAGACCGACCCATGACAAGTATTATGGCAAAATCCCCTACTCTGACCCGGTTTATGTGGTATGGGGAAGAAGTAAATAACGCCATTAGGGTATGGAAGCCATGACAAAAGACAGAATCTTGG
>JASFER010000014.1:0-43292 GCA_050124755.1 Desulfobacteraceae bacterium | reverse complement strand
TCTTCCTTCTCAGCACGATCGCTCAGATGCCGCAACCCCAAGCCTACATTTTCAGCCACGTTCATCCAAGGAAACAGCCCGCTATGTTGAAAGACAAAAATGGATTGCGCCGAAGACGCATTGATTGGCTTTTGCCCGTTCAGGACGCGTCCGTAAGTTGGTTCATCAAAGCCGGCAATAATCCTCAACATGGTTGATTTACCGCAGCCCGATGGCCCAAGAATACAAACCATCTCCCCCTCTTCAAACTCCAAATTGATGTCTTTTAGCACCAAAACGGCATCTCCCGATTGCTCGTCCGGGTCATAAAGATTGCGAGGCTTATTTCGCCGATTCATGAAAACTTTCGTTAAATTTTCAATTTTAATTTTTCCCATGATGTCCCCTATCGAGATGACGTTCCCCATTGAGCCGACTCAATCTTTCCGAGCCTTTTCATTAGACCGTCCAGAAACAACCCGATGATACCGATAACAATCATGCCATCCATGACGTAATCCATACGCAACGCATTGCGGGAATCCAGAATGAGATATCCCAATCCTGATTGTACAGCGATCATCTCCGCTGCCACCACAACCAACCATGCAATGGTTACCGTGAGTCTCAGAGCTGTAATAACTTCGGGCATGATGGCCGGAAAGATGACTTTGGTCAAGGTTTCCAATCGTGTAAACTTGAAGTTGGCGGCCACCTGTAAATAGGTTGGATTAATATTGTGCACGGCAATGGTCGTCGATACCACTAGAGGAAAAAAGCTGGACAAAAAGATTAAAAAAATGGCCGGACGATCACCAATACCAAACCAAAGCATCGCCAAAGGGATCCAAGCCAGCGGGGATATGGGGCGCAAAAATTGAATGACGGGATTGATCAACCAGCGCGCAAAATGGAGTCGGCCAAGCAAAATACCCAGGGGAATTCCAAAAATCATGGCCAAATAAAAACCTGCCGTTACGCGGTATAAACTGGCCACTGTATGATGGAAAAGGGTACCATTTGCGCACAGTTCAAAGAGGCTTGCCACCACTGTTATGGGGTCCGGGAATATATGGGTGCTCCAACCACTGAATCTGGCAACCACCTCCCAAACAATCAGGATCACCAAAAAAGCGAAGCTGCCAATCCAATACCGGCGCCGATGATGTTCATCATTTTTTGGCTGATTTGCAGATTCCACAGTCATCGTCGTTAATATGAATTATAAATTAAATGGATACCGATCAACGTCAGTAAAAAGATGAAGATTTCTTTTAATATCCGGTCATTAATTCGCTCGGAGATACGGGGTCCGATCTGTCCCCCAATGATCACTCCAGGTATTGCCCAAACCAGCGTTGCCGTATCCGCCACTCCCCCCATTGTCAAATGAATGAGTAGACCCAATACACAGACGCCGAAGATGGTAGCGACGCTGGTGGCCACAGCAACCCCCATCCTGAGAGACAATTTACTCCGCATTATGGGAACGAGCCACTCACCAATGCTGACACTGAGCATGCCACTGGCCACAGCCATGGCGCTGAAGGCGCAACCAAAGCGTCTTGCGGAACGAATGTCCGTACGCGCATTACCGGCATCACCATATTCCTGGTTGGCCGAAACAAATATCAATGCCGTCGAAAGGGTTAACACACCGAGGATGAGTTCAAGATAGACAGGGGCCAGAATCCGGGTCATGAACGCACCCAGGGTGATCCCCGGTATGGTTACAACCAGCAAGAATAACATCAACCGCATGTCAATTTGCTTTAGCTGCCAAAATGCAATCGTCCCGGAACCCATACCGGCGGTTTGGATGAACAGTGAAGTCACCACTGCAGTATCGGGTCTAAGCTTTAAGATGATAATCAAAAACGGCATCCACAGGATACCTCCACCAATGCCAACCGTAGAAGCTACCGAAGCGATAAGGATGCCTATGGGTAATGCCAGCCAACTGTCCAATATCATCTCTTTTTATCTAACGAATAAAACTTGAAGCAAGTAACAAATTCTTCTAATGTACCCAGTTCAGCTTTTAAACTTTCTATGGGAACGCTTAATTTCTCGATACCCGGATCGTCGGAAACGTTCATTTTCAATTGTTGCAGGGCGTTTTCAATATGTATTGCGCCATTGTTGCAGACGCCCTGTGATAACAAAATGATTTCCTGCAGATTACTTGACATTTCATTAATCACATGGCCCAGTTGGGCAAGCTCATTATCGGCCTCAACACGAATTGTTTGACTGAGATCACCTGATGAAATCTTTTCGGACAATCCGATCATATGTTGAAGCGGCTCGGTAATGTTCTTAATGAACATGGTCAATACGATCAGCATGACGACCATGATGATGGCCACCATTAAAATCGCTTTACTGCGCATGCGATCGATGGGCGCAAATATGTCTTCTTTGATGATTCGTTCACTATCAGACTTACTGATATTATTCCATATTTCATTTTTAAGAGCACCACCTTGAAAATCAGCGAGGAACTCGATGCCCACCAGCATGGAGGCAAAGCCGATTAACAAAAAGTAGATAATCATGGAGCGCTGGAGTGAGTAACGTGACTTAGCTCCCATTTAATCCTCCCTTAACGCATATCAATACACAGGAAAGGATCGATTGAGACGGGTTGCCCGTTCGCATTGAACTACCCAAGAATCTCTTTAGCCAATTGCAGGTATTGGCGACCGGCGCGACTCTCCTTATTGTATTGAAGAACGGGCATACTCATAATCTGGGCCTCTTTAATGCGCGGATCCCTCTCGATGAGGGTCTTATAGCTGAGGCCGGGATAGAGCTGCTTTAATTTGGTATATATCATTTTTGATGCCGTGCTTTCCTTGTCATACATGGTGACCAGAATACGGGCATCAAGGAAGGGATTTGTTTTTGATTTAATGAGATCAATCAGCTTTAATATCTGATCAATCCCGTGGGTGGAAAGATAGTCGCATTGGCTGGGTATGACAACTAAATGTGCCGCAGTCAAGGCGTTGAGGGTAAAAAATTCAATTGAGGGCGGCGTATCAATAAGGATGTAGTCAAAACGATCCTTTATGGGTAACAGGCGATCCTTTAACAGAAACTCGAAATTTTGGGCACCAAAATACTTTTTATTCAGCAGAACCATATTCTTATTGGAAGGAAACAGCCATAAATTCGGATACTTCGTCTCAATAGCGAATTTTTCAATCGCATATGGGTCGCCATCGAGAACATCGAAAAACGATTTATCTTCCTTATAACCCAGTGAGATCGTAAGATTGGCTTGTACGTCAAAATCGATCAACAGCACGCGCTTGTCATGAAGCGCCAAAGAGAGCCCCAAATTAAGGCAGGTGGACGTTTTGGCAACACCGCCCTTTTGGTTGCTGACAGCAATGATGTTGTCATGATCACACCGTTTACGGGTAGATCCGATATCAATAAATTTGATCTCTTCTATCCGAACGGGTTTGTAGGCGGAAAACACCTGCTGGCACTTGGTGCAACGCGCACCAAAGCTCTGTTCGTCGATGGTTTCATCGTCGACTTCGTAACGCGTTTGGCAATTCGGGCAAACAATTATCATCTATCAACCCTCTTAAAAAGGTTAGGTAATGCTGCTTTCAATGGCGTTAGGCAGCTGGATTTCATCTGCAATGGTAGTGACGGTACCCATCTCAATGGCATGTTGGGTCAGATTTGGGTAAACGCAACATTGCATATCTTGGGCAATGGTCACGCCCCCCTCATTGCGTATGCGCGCGAAACCCTCCGCTCCATCATCCCCCACACCGGTCAGCATAACGCCGATGGTCCTGTCTTTAAATGTTTCGGCAGCGGTTTCAAACAACAAGTTCAATGGTTTTTGTTCCGTATCCCCAAGAGCCATACAGGGTTGATTGTCGCCATTGCGAACGATCTGCAGTTTATGTTCATTGGAACAGATATAACATACCCCCTGCTCAATGACACAGCCGTTTTCGGCCATCTGAATCTCCCATGGAACGTGCTCATTAAATTTTTCGACAAATGCCGGTAAAATCTGCGGTGCAATCTCTTGAACGACCACAACGGCGGCCGGTAATGATGAAGCCAGGCGTGTCATCAAACGAATGACGGTATTGGGACCACTAAGACTGGTACCCAACGCGATTAAATATTCAACCGATTTTTTGCCGTTTTGATTTTTCAGATTGTGATTGTAAGTATCGGGCTGGATGCGAACCCGACGGATATTGTCAAAATTCACACTGCTCGCAATCTTGACGCGATCGATGATCTGACGCCTGCTCTTATCCATATCCTCAGAAATGGCCCCACTGGGTTTGGGAACAAAATCAACAACCCCCAGGCGAAGTGCCTCAAAAGTAACGGCACCATCACTGAATAATGAACTCAGCACCACAACAGGTACAGGTGATTCGATCATAATGTGACGGATAGCCGCCAAACCGTCCATTCTAGGCATATCAATATCCAGTGTTACGACGTCCGGTTTTAGCTCTTTGATTTTATCCAGCCCGTCCAAACCATCTTGAGCTGTTCCCACGATTTTCAGATTTGAATCTGATTCCAGAATCTCCATAATTGCTTTACGCATGAACAGAGCGTCATCAACAATCAATGCTTTAATCGGTTCACTCATGATATCATTTACATCCGTTTTTTAGGCCGGCTTTGCCGACTGTTTTATGTTCAAACACTTTTTGCGAAAAATCGGTGTTACCGACAATGTCGGGTCAAGATCCCTCGCAAATCAGCCGTATTAAATACCTCGGTAGTCAATCCGGAATCGATCGCAGGCATGAAGCTGTCCGGAAGAATACATTGCTCCGGATCCGAGGCGAGTATTTTTCCGCCTGCCGATTTAATGGCGTGAAGACCTTCCATTGTTCCGATATTGCTGCCGGATAAAAGCATCACCATCACGCGTTCCTGGAATATTTCGGCCGCACTGGTTAAAACGCGGTCAACACTCTGCAGCTCGTCTTTAATCCCATCGTCCCTGTGCTTCTGAAGAACCAATTGACCATCATTTATACCAAACATCAAGTGCTGGCCGCTGGTACCGATGAAACACCTCCCCGAACTCAACACGGCTTGATCCTGGAGTGGACGAACGTTGAAACGGCTGCGGGCGTTTAAGAAAGCCGAAAGCGTTGGCGCAAACGGGGGAGGAATGGATTGCAATGATAAAACCCCCGTCCCGGTAACATTGGGCAGCGCTGTCACCATATTCACCATCTCAAGAAAACCACCGGCCCCCGAACAGATGATCAGCAGTGTCTTACAGGATGTCCTCTCGTCTACCTGGATAAATTCATCTGGATTCAGCTTTGGACATCGCAAAAGATGAAAGCGGTTCATGTCGGCTTTTGCTGCCTGGTGTACCCGTTCTACGATTCTTTGCTGCTGCAGCACGATATTGCTGCTTTTGACAGGCTTGCTCATGAAATCCACGGCACCCAGATTGAGAAAAGAGAGCAACGTATCGTAAGATGACGGCAGCAGGTTGCTCATGATCAATACGGGACAAGGACTTTGGATCATAATGTGCTTAAGCGCCGTGCTACCGTCCATTACCGGCATGTTCACATCCATGGTAATCAGATCCGGCGACAGGCTTCTCATTTTTTTCAGTGCATCTTCACCGTTTTTAGCCGTGCCGACCACATCAATGGACGGATCAGCAACCAACATGCTGGACAAAATTTTGCACATAATCGGTGAATCATCAACAATCAGAACACTTATTTGACGCTCATCGGCCAGTTCGATTTCTTTTTCAGGTTCGGGTTCAACTTCGGTTTGGGAAAGTGCAATTTCATCTGCTTGCCGGGCCGCCTCCATTAATAAAAACTGGCAGGCTTCTTTAATCGTTGGTTTCTCAATGGCCGGCGACTCCATGGTTTCAAACTGTCCGCTAGGCCACCCCAGTATGGTAAAGAACGCCTCTACTCCCTCAGATGTGCCACACTTAGCATGAACAACTTCACCATCCTCAATGTAAATGGTCCCATGATCATTATCTTGCGTCACGCGAATCGATAAGCTCGCACCGGCGAGGCAGCACATTTGAATAATATCCGTAATCTGGATATTTCTCAGGGTACCCGCAAATCCGCTGCTGTCCTGCTTCTGGGCGTTCTGTTCAGAATTTTGTGTCATGTCCTATGCGCTCTTTACAGATTAGGGATTGTCGCTCAATTGAGAATGCAATATCTATGAAGCTGTTATTTTTGCTTTGGAAACATGCTTTTCAAGAGACAACTGCACCATTTCAAAGACATCCAAAATTAGGGAGATACTGCCATCTCCTAAAATGGTTGCACCTGAAAAACCGCTCTTTTCTTGTAAATAATCCTCCAAAGGTTTGATGACCACTTCCTGGCGTCCTTTGAGTTCATCAACGACAAAGCCCACCTGCTTTGCTCCGGAACTGACAATCACAACGAATATTTCGTCTTGAGCCGCGTCGTCCGACCCCATGTTGAACACCTCTTTCAAACGAATTAAAGGAATGGTGTTTTCCCGGAGATAATAGACCTCCAATCCCTCGATAGTGGATATCTCCATATTTTGCACGCGAATGGTCTCATCCACCGTGGATAGCGGAATTGTAAATGTTTCATCAGCCACGCGAACCAACAAAGCCGGAATAATTGCCAAGGTCAAAGGAATCTTTATGCGAAATTGTGCACCGATACCGATTCGGCTGGATATATCTATGGTGCCGTTCAATTTCTCAATGTTATCCTTGACAACATCCATACCCACACCGCGACCGGACGTATGGGTAACCTCGGCAGCAGTGGAAAAACCAGGCCGCATAATCAAGGTCAGAAGTTCCTCCTCGTTCATCTCCGAGGCTTCCTCAGCGGTCACAAATTCTTTTTCCACGGCGCGTTGCTTGACCTGTCCTATGTCAATGCCGCGTCCGTCGTCACTGATTTCTATGACCACATAGTTGCTCTCATGAAAGGCTTCCAGACGAATGGTTCCTATCTCGTTTTTTCCTTTTTGCCGACGATTGACGGCGTCTTCAATACCATGGTCAACGGCATTTCGAATGACATGAACCAGCGGATCAGCCAATTGTTCGATGACCTTCTTATCCAACTCGGTCTCTTCACCATAGATCTCCAGATTGACTTTTTTTTGTGTATTTCGCACAAGATCATGGACGAGTCGTGGATAACGGCTGAATAATTGGGCGATGGGAAGCATACGCACTTTCATGACATTTTCCTGAAGCTCGGATGTGACCCGTCCAAGACTGGTGGTTGCTTCATTGATACGATTGGCAATCTCCTTAATCGTCTGCATCTCCCCGCTGTTCAGTTTCTGGGACTGCTTCAGCACCAATAGAAGTTCGCGCATATCTGCAAACAACTGATTAAATCCGGACCGGCTAACCACCAGTTCGCCCACCTGGTTCATCAACTCGTCAATTTTAGAGGCATCCACCCGAATACTTTGCTTGAGCATTCGATCTCTAAATTTATCGGATTGCCTGCGTCCCAGATTATAGCGTGTTCGTCGTTCTTGTGCTTCACGATCAGACGGTTCCAGGCGCTCCGCTCTTTCCGGTGGTGCGGCAATGATGGGCTCGGGAAGCGTGGTTTTCTTTTCCGGCTTTTGGAAACCCGGCTCTGAAAACAACAGCGACTCGACATTACTCACATCCTCCATGTCTTGATTTTCGACCTTTTGAATTCCGGAATCGGCAGGAATGTCAACCTCTGGTGAAGCAGCTATTTTTTCATCTGAGAACAGGTTGTTCTCAATGTGCTCATTAAAAGACTGTTTGACCACATCATCTGAAAACCCCAATCGGGAATCAAATGCACTGGCTAGTTTTTCCAAAAGCAGGCTATCGTCATCCGGTTTCGACAGACGCTCCAAATCGGCGGTTTCATCGTCTTGTTTAAAGTCATCCAATGTGAAGGACTTGAACTCAGCCGCAAGGTCGATGTCCGGTTTACTGATCATATCCGCTTTTTCAGCAGGTGTCTCTGAATCGTCAACGACTTCATCTTCTGAAACGTGAACAACGGATTTCAAATTGGAGAAGAAATTATGAACCCTTTCGATATTCGAATGCATTACTTCCTTATTGAAGGTTTCAATATCAAGTGCTTCTCCGGATTTTTGTTTCTCAAGCGTTTCTGCAATATGCTGCAGCCAAAGATCGTAGACCTCCCGAAGGTCATCGTATTCCATGTAGTTGGCTGAAGAACGCAGGGTATTCAGGCGTTCGTTGCAGCGATCCAAAATGACTTCAACTGGTTCACCTTTGACCAACTGATCTGTTTCATTGCTCAATTCCTGCAAGCCTTCATTGAGCTGCTCTAGAAAAATACCGAACAGTTCTTGATCGTATTCCTCTCCGTATACGGCGCCGGACTCATCCGTAATGACCAGTTTCTCAACTGCTCCCTGGGCTGCTGATGCATGGTCATCTTCGGCAAGAACCAAATCCAGCCGCTCAAGCAGATCCTCGACAGACAACTGCTCTTGCTGATGCTGATCCAGTTCCCCCACCAGTGCGCCGATACGGTCATTGCAGTTCATCAACAGATCAATCATCGCACCGTCCACGCTGCGCTCCCCTTTGCGCAACTGGTCCAGCAAACTCTCAAGCTTGTGCGACAGCTCGGCAATTCGCACCATGCCTAAGTACTCGGAGGATCCTTTGATCGTATGCACACTGCGAAATATATCGTTTAGCGTCTCTACATCTCCCGGATCCTGCTCCAAACGCAGCAGGTTGCGCTCCGTGTCTTCAAGATGCTCGCCCGTCTCGGTGATAAAATCCTGAAGCAGGCTCTGGTCCGCACCCAAGGCTGGCGCCTCTTGTGAAATTTCCATTTCCGGTTCCGCCTCAGACACCGGTACTTCCTCAGACACCGGTTCCGCCTCAGACACCGGTGCTTCCTCAACGCCATCGTCTTCAACCGCCTCAAAGGACACCTTGGGAAACAACGCTTTGACCTGATCGATGTTGGCGACCATCGTATCTTTGGCAAAGGCAACCAGATCGACTTCATTGCCCGCTTTAAGCGCTTCAATAACTTGTTCGACAGATTGCGACCACTGCTCATAAGTCTTTTTCAGTTCATCGTAGCCCATGTAATTTGATGACGACCGCAAGGTGGTCAATCGCTCCGCGCTACGCTCCAATATCGACACATCGTCATCGCCGCCAACCAGCTGTCGCGCGTCCAGACTTAATCCGTCCAGGCCCTCTTTGAGCTGATCAGTAAAAATGCCAAAAAGCTCTTCGTCGTATTCGTCCTCTCCGTAGCTCCCATCCACATCTTCCGTAGCAGCGGTTTCCGTTTCCAGACCCGCCTGCTCGGTGGCCTGCTGAAGCCGTGAAACCAAGTCATCAATGGACGACTGTTCGGCCTGATGCTGATCCAGTTCCCCCACCAGTGCGCCGATACGGTCATTGCACCCCATCAACAGATCAATCACCGCACCGTCCACGCTGCGCTCACCTTTGCGCAACTGGTCCAGCAAACTCTCAAGCTTGTGCGACAGCTCGGCAATTCGCACCATGCCTAAGTACTCGGAGGATCCTTTGATCGTATGCACGCTGCGAAATATATCGTTTAGCGTCTCTGCATCTCCCGGATCCTGCTCCAAACGCAGCAGGTTGCGCTCTGTATCTTCAAGATGCTCGCCTGTTTCGGTGATAAAATCCTGAAGCAGGGAGTTTTCGCTCATGATCATCTCCTTTTCATTGCGGTGCAACGAACAACATTATTCTATAGTTAGTACGCCCTAGCTTGCTGAAAGCAACCTTTAATCAATCTCTCTCTATCAAATCAATGATATCTTTAGCCTTATGTTTGTTCACATATCCCTTTGCACCAATGCGCTTGGCATCTTCGCTGTATTTATCTTCATCTAGATTGGACAGGAAAATAATCTGGGCTTTTGAATCGTGAGCAAGTATCTCTTTAGCTGCGGCAAATCCATCCATCTCTCGCATGGTAATATCCATTGTCACCAAGTCCGGATTGAGCGATTTGTACATTTCTATGGCGTCCTTGCCGTTTTTCGCTTCACCCACAATGCAATGTTCAGCACTTTCAAGCGTCTTTTTTATCATCTTACGCATAATGGAGGAATCGTCTACAATGAGAATTTTTTTACCCATTTAAACTCACCTATCGCTATTTTGCCAGTGTCTCCGAAGCATAAAATCCAGAATCCGTTGATATCGATCAAATCGTTCCCAAAACCTTAGGTCAACTTCCGTGAAACATACATTCACAACCGGTTTATTGTTAGCGGTTTTTCTGTTTTTTCAGGACACTCAATTTTTTGAATTCATCGACAAGCAGTATCCGATTGAAATCGAGTATGGCCAGCAATTGCTGATCCTGTTTGCATACACCGCGTATGTAGTCACTTTGCAGACCTGAAACCACCATCTCAGGCGGCGGTTTAATATGATTGGTCTGAACTTTTATAACTTTGGTTACACGGTCCACAATGAATCCCGTAACGCGACCTCCGATATTGAGGATGATAATCCAGAATTCCTCCTCATACCCGGGTTTCTTTTCAGCTAGCTTGAGACGTTTGCGCAAATCGATTACGGGAATGATGTTTCCGCGAAGATTCACAACACCTTGAATAAAATCAGGAGCGTCGGGAATGGCGGTAATGGTGACATCTTTAATGATTTCCTGCACCGTTAGAATATCGACACCAAATAGTTCCTCGGCAACCACGAATCCGACCATTTGCAGTACATCTTCTGCCTCATCCGTATTAACTGCCACTTTGGCAATAGCATCTTCCATATATGCGTCTCCTTTAGCGAGTAAGGGAAGTTATGTATGCATTGATAGCCCCGGCCATTTGCTTGTCGCTGACCAAATACTCGACGTCATACATTTTGGCGGCCTCCATTGGGGTCTCTTTAAACAAACAGCTTCTCGGATCTTGAATAAAAGCCGTTCCGCCTCCAGCAATGATATCTCCCAATCCTTCAAGACCATCTTTGCCTGTTCCCGTGAGAATAACACCGGCAACTTTCTCCGGCATGGCCTGGGAAGCGCTGCTCATAAGCCTGTTGATAGCACCATAGCGCGTTGGAAAAGGTGAGGCATTTACTTGCAGAACCATTTGATCGCTGTCATTTGCCAAGGTCGCATACTCCGTTGATGCAGCCAGGTAGCAAACACCGCTTTTCAAAATTGAGCCGTCAAGAGCGCGTTCAACACTAACGTGGCTGCATTGGTCAAGGTAGCGCGCAAATGCATCCAGATGATGGGGCGCCTGGTGCATCACCGCAACATATGCCGCCGGCAAATCCAATTTTAATCTCGGGATAACATTCAATAAGGCCCCATATCCCCCTTCGGAGGCGCCCAATGCCAGGTAGCACTGACAATCTTCTCTATCGGGGGTCTTTTGCTTTCCTTCCTTATCTCTTGTGGGCCTTCGCAAGTAACGGATAGATTCAATTTGCACCTCCGCTACCAAGTCAATTTTTCTTAAAATCTCAGCTTGTTGCGATTGCAAATCCCCGCCTTTGACTTGACTGGGTTTAGGTAAGAAATCAATAGCGCCATATTTTAAAGCATCAAAGGTTTCAGAAGCTCCTTCCTGGGTCAATGCACTGATCATCACCGTTGGCGTCGGATTTGTGATCATAACATGTTTAAGCGTGGTCAAACCGTCCATTACCGGCATATTAATATCAAGTGTAATCACATCCGGATTTAATGAACGCAAAAGTTCCAAGGCTTCTTTTCCATTGGCTGCCTCGCCGACAACTTCTTTCTGCTTGTCTGAATTGATAATATCGCACAAAACCCGGCGAATCATTTTGGAGTCATCCACAACCAGCACCTTCAAAGGCTCAACCTCTATTTCCTTGGGTGTGGTGATCCCCTGCTGCATGGCCGCCTGTACTGTCTTGCCCTTTGTTTTATCGACAAGTGAAACCACCAACTTTTCATGGCAAACCTGGCATGCAAAGCTGTAATGATCGCCTTCTATCTCATTCTGATCAATATCGTTTCGGGTTCCACACTCTTCACAAAACAAGATCATCTTCAATCCCCCGATATTGCCAGTCAAATGATGTATGACTCAATGATGGGCTCCAGCATGAAGGCCTCAATGGCCGTAATAAGCATAAAATCACATCAGATGTTGTATCGGCAAGTAACGTGCTTTCCTTTAATCTATCTACAGTGTCCGACAAATGAAATGGCTCTCCAGATTGCAAGTTATTTTAACATACATACATATCCCTATAATATCTGTTAATTAGATATATCTTAGCAGAATGGTTTTTAACCGGGTTAACTGCGCTTTTAGGGCGGGTTTTTTTCACGTCCAAAAGCAGGCTCATATCAACTCCGTTTTCCACACAATTTCCAGCATACCGGTGGATGGCAATCAGCTTCTATCCTAACCTCATTGGATGTTTTTTTTCGTTTGAATGATTTTCAATTGATCACGGCTCAACACCGCTTCGGCAAAAACATCCAACTTTCGATTTTGTCTAAAAAATCTAATGATATATAACAGCAAGGCAGCTGAAAATGTCAAGGTAAAAAATTATAGCAATGGACTACAAGGCTGGGAAAGGTTTTAAGTGGTAAGTGTTAAGTGGTGGGTAATCAATTTGCTATCGACTCCTGACTTCATCAAGTTTGCGAAGTCCTTCCATCAGGAGTTCCATAAACATTCCTAATTCCGGCTGTTTCATATCTTTTTCCTGCAAACCCGGAACAAAGTTAAAGCGTCCCTCTTTTTCACCTAACATGGCAAAAAAGGCATTTTTGCCCGCATCACGACCGTACCTGGCATCGATGATTCCACCTCCACGAAAAGCTAACGTAGCGGATCCTTTAGATAAATTTAGTTTTAAAATCCCTGTTTTTTGATTATAATTAAGCGTTTGAAAAAGCTCAACGGGCGGCATTTGAGCCAGTGTACCTGTCATCCCGGACGAAAACTCCTTGGATATGAGTATGTTTGATTGGGCAAGTCTTCTGGAAAGCAGACGTGCAAAATACATTTGAAGGGATGGGAACCGATTGAGTACTTTGAGAAAATCCTGACCTCTAATGTAAAGCAACGTGGTGGGCTCAAGAACCTTAATGGTTGCACCAACCGGATCTCCACTGATTAAGCTCATCTCTCCAAAAACCTCACCATTACGCAATCTTGTAATGGAGATGCCGTCTTGGTCGACAACATCAACCTGACCTGAAAGAATGATATAGAGATTCTTACCTGGATCGCCTTTACGAATAATAATATCTTTGGGGGCATGCTTTCTCAACCGCAACATGGAGACGAGATCTTTAAGGTTGTCTTCGTTTAGGGTCCTGAATATTGAAAAATTGCTCAACAAAGCGGCAATGGTATTTACATCCGTACTGTGTTGCCGAATGTCCTCCGCCAATGCGATGGAAGCGCCTTTCTTATGTTCCAGTTTGATGGCTCCGTTGCATTGCCCGCATGAGATAACCCGATCGGGTATCCGGTCAACACGCTCATGTTCAACTAATACTTTGGTTAAGTCAGCCACCAATGTACGGCATTCGCGACGCTGAAATGGAAGATCAATGATAGCCGTTGATATAAATTTACTTCCTTTGTTATGCTCCAGCAGCAACGCATTCCCTGAAATCTTGAACTCATCTCCTTTTCTATAATAAGGGCATTCCTTAACATCTACGACTTTGAATTTAGCTTCAGAAAAGCTCATCTTATCCTGCTGCCTCCATCTTTTCTGTCAAACGAATGCCATGTGGCAATGATATTATTACGATTTAAGCAAATAACGCATTAAACCATAACAAGTTAATGTCAAAGGTGCAACGATACACTTTCCCAATACCATTTCCGTGAAATACAAGTCCTTTTTTAATAAAATCAAAGCACAAATAACACCAGAATTGTGAAGTTGTTCTGGAAAACGGAAGGTAAATAAAAAGGTAGGTTGAAAGAAACTATGAAAAAGTTTAAACAATTTGCCTGCGGGCGCGGCTGCCAGCAATTAAAAGCGCACCCATGCTTCACACCCATCCATGTTTTTCCACTGGAAGCCGCGACCCCACAGGTCAAACCATTCAAAAGCCCTTTCTGATAGTATTTGAAACGATTAAACTTTTCCGTTATATCTTTCTTAATGTTCTGCACCAATTATGCCAGCTTGTACAGCAAACCTGCATTTTTAATTTATCTTATAATTTCAACTACTTTAATGAAAACAGAATTGGATGTGATCATTACGCCCTAATGCATAGCGCGCCATTTTGACATATCCACCATCCAATAGCGAATAAACCAAGCTATGCCGGCCCCTTAGAAAGTGCGTCATAATGGCGCATGTGTACGTCAATTTGTCGCAGATGTGGATTGCGCTGCGTAGGATTTCAATTTTCTTTGAAGTGTCCGTAATCCGATCCCCAGCAGTTTTGCGGCGTGGGTCCGATTACCATTGGTGATTTCAAGCGCTTTTTCGATATGCCGTCTTTGAACATCAATGAGCTTGGGAAACCCCTCAGGTATTCTCGATAACGCAACCGATTGTTCAATACCCGAGCTTTGGACCGAGGCAAGTCCTAAGACTTTCGATTTTTCCGCCAATAACGCAGAGGCAATAATGTGTTCCAATTCTCTCACATTCCCCGGATAATCGTATTGCATAAGTACCTCCGTCAAGGAGGGCGAGATGTCTCTAATCTCTTTCCGGTTCAACCGCGAGTGCTTGCGCAAAAAATGATAGGCCAGCGGTAAAATATCCTTGGGCCTTCTCCGTAAGGGCGGGATGTGAATGTGATACTCGTTGAGCCGAAAATACAAATCCCCCCTAAAATCACCCGATTTCACCAATTTTTCCAAATCGCGATTAGAGGCCGACAGAACCCGCAAATCAACGTTGACGACCTCGGTGCTGCCAAGGCGATAGAACTCTTTATCCTCAATAACTTGCAACAGTTTTCCTTGCACATTGAGCGCCAATTCGGTGATTTCATCCAAAAAAAGCGTTCCTCCTTGGGCTGTCTCAAAAAAGCCTTTCTTGTCTGATATGGCGCCGGTATAGGCACCGCGCATATGGCCAAAAAAGTCATCTTCGAACAGACTTTGACTAAAGGACGGCATATTGACCGCAACAAAAGGCCCCGAGGACCGGGCGCTGAGTTTATGAAGAATTCGCGCAAGCATCCCCTTGCCGACACCCGTTTCACCGGTGATCATCACATTGTAATCGCTCTGCGCACACGTTTCGGCCTGATGAAAAACAAGAGCCATACTTTCATCTTCAGCAACCATATCATTAAATATTTCAGGATGTTTTAAATCCGCAAAGGACTGCGGCCGTTCAAAAAGGGCCATACCTTGCCGGAACTGATAGCGTTCCAAGGCATGGCGAACGGCAATGGTGGTTCTTTTCACCTGGAGCGGTTTAACCAGGTAGTCATAGGCCCCGAAACGCATGGCTTTTACAGCTGTGGCCACGTCGTCAACAGCCGTTAGGATGATACACTCCGTTGCCGGAGACTCCTGCTTGATTTGTTTGAGGACATCCATACCATCCAAATGGGGCATAATGAGGTCAAGCAAGGCCAGATGGTATCTGTTCCGCCGCACCAAATCCAGAACTTGGCGGCTGTCCGATACCATTGTCGGATCCGGCAATCCGGCACTCAGCAACGCTGTACGCATGCTAAAAAGCAGCCCCTCGTCATCGTCAACGATGAGTATAGGCGATTGATTCGTTACTTTTTCCATTCAGATTTTCTTTTACGATTCGAATAAACTCTTCTATAATCAATGGCTTGGTGAGGATTTGGCCAAATCCCATATGAGCGGCCTCATATAAGTTGGGGTGATCTGGAAAGCCGGTTACAATGATCACTTTCATCATTTCAAGGCCCAACTCATTCTTTATGGCGCGACAGACACCCAATCCATCCATCTCGGGCATAAACATATCCAAGATCAGCAAATCCGGGGGGTGGCTTCCCATACGTATCAATGCTTCAGCTCCATTGGCAAAATCTTCGATGACACAATCCGTGTTTCTAACCAGCGCTCTAATGATCATTCCTCTAAAATCGGCATCATCATCAACCACCATGATTTTGCGCGGCTCCAGTTTCGGCCCGGTAGGCAAGGTGATAATAAAGGTGGTACCCTTTCCCGGCTTGCTCTTAAACATGATATCACCATCATGGGCCTTCACCAAGTTGTAGGTCACCGATAGACCCAATCCGGTACCACCTGCCGCCTGCCGGTCCGTTACAAAGGGATCAAAAATATTTTCCGCGACTTTGGGATTTACACCACGCCCGTTGTCGCTCACCGTAATCACAATGCTCTTGTCTTGATCTCTGAACGAAGTGGCTATTTGAACCATTCCATGCTCATGTCGAATCGACTCCAACGCATTGATTATGAGATTTAATACGACCTGTTCCAAATTTTGCAGATTGGCCCGCAACAAGGGCAAGTCTGACGATAGATCCGTTTCTATGACTGTTTTAGATTTGACCAAAGTGGCGCTCGCCAACCGGACGGCGTTTTGCACTGCTTTATTGACCTCAATCTCCCATTTTTCTGCAGGATTGCTTTTACGGGCAAATCCCTTCAGGCCTGAAACGATGCGTGCAACCCGGTTTGCAGCCATCTCCATATCCGATATCAACCTGGGCAGGTTTTTCCTGACAAAAGCAGGATGCAAACCGCCTATTTTCTTCTCCGGGTCTTCCAACATGTGGGACTCCAGCAAAGGCATCAAATCTTGCCACATCTTTTCCAACAGCGGCAAATTAAACAGGATCAGGTTGATGGGGTTATTGATCTCATGGGCGACACCGGCAACCAGTGTTCCCAAAGCTTCCATCTTCTGAGACTGGAAGAGCTGTTTCTCCATACTCTTTTGTTCCGAAATATTGCAGCAAATACCGCCTATGGCCCAAATGCTGTCGTGCAAATGAATGGGATAGAGCGTATCTACATGATACTCCTTGCCTTCGGGGGTAATTTTTTGATGATGAAATGTAACGACGCCGTCTTTTACCATCACCTCATTGAGTTTTTGTCGATACAAGACCAACACATCGCGTGGGTATACGTCTTTAAGGCTGCAACCGATGAGATCACTTCCTTTGCTGAGGCCGAACTGGCCGACGCGGTCGTTGCTGAATTGATAAGTTCCATGCTTGTCCAATATGAATATGTGGTCGGTCGCATTTGCAGCAAGACCGTGAAACTGGGCTTCGATGAGCTGCATATCAGTCTTTTCCTGACGCAAAGATGCCAACTTTTTTTCCAATTGAATGATATTCCGGTGGCCTTGGTCCTTTCGGATCCCCATGTCATATTTTTCATGGTTCATTCCGAAACACCCTTCCCTGCCGGCAGAGTGGTTCCCTTGATTTGCGGTAATCGGCTGGTTGCTCATGTGAATCGGCAAGCAGCAGGGCATTGCATGCTTCTGGTGCAAAAACCGAAGGTGGGTTAGGTAGGCAATTGGAAACGCCCTACCGGATGGAGCCTTGGAAACTGACACGATCTTCTCCTTTCGGCAATGCCTCCAAGTCCCGAGTTTTTTTGTAACTAATTTATATTTCAACTAATATATAATCATACCATGGACATATCCATGGTGCAATTCCTTATTGGATCTCCTGTCCGATGGCATTAATCCGAAGTGTAATCGGCCGATCCTCTTCGCTTTCATTATCCAATCGAATCTGACCGGGGCGACGGTATTGATCTTCTCCGGGAACAGCCGCCAGCCATTTTTCTCTGTTGGCCTTTACGACTTTATAGGCCGGCGTATCCACATCAACAATGCTCTTTTCCAACACAAGCGTCAATTTTCCCTTTCTTTCCTCCAACCTCATGAGCGGCGCGATAGGGATACCGATGGGTTCCCAGCGCTCGAATCCGTTCTCCAGATTCCGGATCGCGGCCATCTGGCCCGTTGCACCATTGGCCACCAGACTGAATACGGTTAATCCCAAATTATAAGTATAGGTACAGTCGAATTGTGTGGGATCGCTGCCGCGACCGTCATAACCGTAGAAGTGGGATTGGGTCTTGAATTTGGGCACGGTGGCTTTATAAACTTTTTCCAAGGCCGGGTGGATATCGTCTTCTTGTTCAAGCGCATTGGTTTGGATTAAGGCCTTCTTTAATGTCCTGACGGATATAATGCTGTCCTTAATCAATAAAAACTCAGATTGATTGTTGTAATTTTGAAACAGGATCTCACCGTAGTAGTCGGCCTCCAAGCCTGCTTTGGTCATGGTTTTAACAAAATAGCCCCGATTGAGACCCAACTTGTATTTGCCTTGGTCCCTGAGAATATCAAGGTACTCTATAACCAATCCCATCAGCACCTTTTCTGTCTGCACCTGGGAAAACTGAAAATTTCCGTGGCTGTCTCGTTCCGTCAGCAAACCTTCCTGAAAAAACGCCGGCAGGTCGTTGAAAAGCTCATCATCCCTGGCATTCCAAACGTTGTGAACGAGCCCCTTGGGCATATCTCTGAAGAGCCGCCTCAAGTAATCCAGTTTGTCATCCAACAAAGGATAGCTGGTGTGGAAATCTTTATCGTGTCTGTTATTGTAGTCTGCGATAATGGTGTTCAGCTTTATGATGAACACTTCAATTTCATTGATAAATTCCAAGATGCCTTCGGGAAGGACGATAACACCGTAATTTTTCCCCACAGCCGCCCGGCGAACGACGGCATCACATATCAATCTTGATAGATGGCGCAGTGTCATTCCATAGGCTGTATAGTCAATGGTTCCCATTTCCTGAGATTTTTTCAGGCGCTGGACATCCACATAATCGGCCAGGTCCTCACCGATCAAGGTCATGTTGGCATGGGTTTGAAGCGCGACCTCAAGCGCCAAATGACTGGCCACACGCCCCATCACTTTGCAGACATGCCAATATTTGATGTCCGAGCTGCAGTCCGTACTCAGGTTGCTGATAGCCAGGGCAAAAGCACGGGCGGCTGTATGAAACCCGAACGACATGGCGCATAACACCTTACCATCGGCATCCCTGACTTGGATGTCTCCGTCAATGGTCTTGGGGACACCGATGATCTGAACCTTGTCATCATACAACCTTTGGGCCAGAAAGGCGGCATTGGTATTGGAGTCGTCCCCCCCAACCACCACCAGCGCATCGAGCCCTAAATCCAGTATGGTCTCCCGAGAAAGGGCCATCTTTTTGGGGGTATCAATTTTTGTTCTACCGGTCTTGATCATCGTGAATCCGCCTACGTTCCTGTAATTGTCTACCAATTTATCGTCCAATTCGACGTATTCACCTTCGATGATACCGTCCGGTCCAACCAAAAACCCAAATAGCCGGCTTTGCGGGTTGGCTTTTTTGGCCGCGTCATACAATCCGGCAATCACGTTGTGCCCTCCGGGTGCAGGTCCTCCCGAAAAAACAATCCCGATCTTGCGTGGTTTTGAATAGGCCTTAGATCCCTTGTCTTGGACCACCACTTGCACTTTGTTGTTGATGATCCGGGGGAGTTCTTTTTGAGCTTCAGGATCGACTTCAAACCGGCAGTCCTCTTTAATCCTGAGGGTTGAGGCATTGCCTTTAAATACCTCGCATATAGCGGGCTTATAGGATCTTCTGGCTTGCATGACCTGACTGGTAGATGAAATAATTTCTTGAATTTTGTCATTGTCCAACAAGGTTTGGACGTCAATATCTGATCTTTCAGGCACAACAACCTCCATCGTTGATGATTGCTAAACTGCTACGGTCATATGTAATTCCGCCGAATATTTGGATGATATGACGGTGACTTTTTCATATCGGGCCCAATGGCGGCAAGTCAAGGAAATTGCATGGGAACAATTTTCACAATGCCAATTCATAGCGGCTGTCCATGAAGCGCATGGGTATCAGTATAGCGCCCTTGTGTGTGAGTTTATTGAAATAATTACCAACACCATATATTGTATTGAGGACATCAGTTTTATACCCCACCTTGTGCTTTTCCCTTTACATTAAACTGGGCCCTTGATATGTAGAGGCCGTTGAAGCCAAGCAATCAATATCTCAGTCACTATCGGAGTTTAGTTAATTATGGTCCGGTTTGGAGGCCCAATCCATGAAAATTAAAAAAATTGACATTATTGGGTTTAAATCCTTTTTGGACAAGGCCAGCATTGCCTTTCCCGCCGGCATATCCGCCATTGTCGGACCCAATGGTTGTGGAAAAAGCAATGTAATTGATGCCTTACGCTGGGTGATGGGCGAACAGAGCGTCAAACAGCTGCGCGGCAAAAGCATGGAAGATATCATTTTCGCCGGCGCCAATAATAAACCGCCGTTGAACATGGCGGAAGTGACCCTCACGCTGGCCAATGACAACGGCCACGCCCCTGAAGAATTTAGAGATTTCTCTGAAATCAGTGTGACCCGGCGCCTTTTCCGATCGGGTGAAAGCGCCTATATGATCAACCGGCAGCCTTGCCGCCTAAAAGATATCTACAATCTATTCATGGGCAGCGGCGTCGGCACACGGACCTTTTCGATCATTCAACAAGGCAATATCGGCGCCATCATCGATGCAGGTCCGGATGAACGGCGGCTGTTCATCGAAGAAGCCGCCGGCGTCACCCGTTATAAATTCAGAAAAAACGAGGCCCTTCGCAAAGTTAAGGCCACCGAACAGAACCTGCTGCGCATCAATGACATTATCGTTGAAGTGAATCGCCAAATGGCCGGATTGCGCCGACAAGCCAAAAAAGCCGAAAGGTATAAAGGTTACCAGGAGCGCGTCAAACTGCTCGACACCCACCTTATTATTCACTACCACGACGACTATTCACGTCAATTAAATGATGCTCAAGCACTATTGCAAGAGCTTAAAGACAAAGACATCGCACATGCAACCCACCTCAAAAAAGTGGACGCGGCCATAGAAGAGATCAAATTTCAGCGTCAACGCAAAGACCAGGAAATCGCCGCACAAAAATCAAGCAAGTTCGACACCCAGCGGAGAATTGATCGAACCGAGGCGGACCTGGCTCACTTTAAATCAGAGATCCAGCGGCTGCATAATGAAACCATCGAGTTGGAGCGCGCCCAGACTGAACTCGAAGCCAAATCTAAAAACATCGAGGCGGAAGTGAGCGAGGTGGAAACCCGAAACAAGACCCTCGAACTGGATGTGCGGCGGCTGCAATCTCAAATTGATCAACATCGCAGCGGATCCCGTGATCTTCAAGATCAACTCAACCACTTGAACAACATTATCGAGAAGAACAAAAGCAGATTGATGAGCCTGGTTGCCGAAGAAGCGCGCTATAAAAACATCTACCAAAATGCATCCAACAACAAGGAGGCCCTTAAACGACGGCTTATCCGCATAGATGAAGATGTTGCGCTGGCCCAAAAAAAGGTCGGCACATTGGAAAATGAAAAAAAAGATGCGCAACAGGAATTTGACGAGATCAAAGCCCGTATTGCAACCATCGATACCCAAATCAACGAACTCAAACAAGCCTTGTCCGCCAAATCAACCGAACTGGGAGCCCAGGTTAAGAAAACCCAAACGCTGGATTTGGAACGCAGCCAATCACGTTCCCAGCTGGCGACCCTCAACAAAATGGCGGCCAATTTCGAATGGTACCGCGATGGTGTCAAAGCGGTGATGCGCGCCAAGCAATCGGCTTCTGAAACCGATCGCCTGCATCACGCCCCTTTGGATGGCGTCATAGGCCTCCTGGCGGATGTCATCGAGCCGGCGCCTGGCTATGAAACAGCCGTGGAAGCGGTGCTGGGCGAGTCCATGCAGTATATCCTGGTGCAGGATCAAAACGCCGGCAGTTCGGCCATCCAATTTTTATCCGACAAAAAGGCGGGGCGCAGTGGTTTCATTCCAGTGACCGCCATTAAACATCTAAGCGGTAGTGAAAAACAGCAGATACCACCTGAACACAGGCTGCTCAACCATGTAACGGTTCAACAGGATTCCCGGCCAATCGCCGAAGCGCTGTTGGGCCATGTTGCCGTCGCACAAAATATGGCTGAAGCGCTCTCCCTTTTTAATCAAAATGGAAAGGTTCAAACCATTGTCACCACAGATGGCAACGTGGTATCGCACCAGGGTGTGCTCATTGGCGGAAGCCAAGAGCAACTATCCGGTATCCTGGCAAAAAAACAAGAGCTCAAAGCACTTGAAGAAAACTGCGCCAAATTGGATCAAGAATTGGCAAATGCGCAAAAGTGCCAACAGGAAATGGAAAAAACGGTCCGCGAGCTGGAAACTGAACTCCAGCAGCACATTTCAGAGAAAAATGCTGCTGCCGAAGAAGCTGTAGAGATTGAAAAGGCGCTCTATCGCATTGGCGAAGATTTCAAAAACGCCCGGCGCCATCTCGAGTTGGTGGAATTGGAGCAGGAGCAGTTGCTAGGCGAAGAGAGCGATCTGGATGACGAGATGGCCGAATACAATCAAGCACTGGCCAAGATAACATCCGAAGTCAAACAGGCCCAAGCCCAAACAGCCGAGAGCACCCAGAATGTTGTTCAGCTTTCATCTCAGCTGGAGCAGCGCAATCAAGAAATCGTGGATCTCAAGCTTCAATTGACGGCTTATAACACCCAGCTGGAAAACGGCACGCAGACGTTAAACCGACTCAAAGAGTTCGAGCTGGACAGTCGCAAACGATTGGAGCAGCTTAAAAAAGAGATTCTTGTTAAAAAAGAGAAACATCTCCAATCGCAATCAAAAGTGTCAACCGATGAGCAGGACCTGAAAAGGCTCTATGAACAGCTTGAAGATCTCGACGCCCATCTGCAAGCCAACCAATCTGAATATGAAACCATCGACAATCATCTTCAGAATCATGACGAGCAAATGGAACAAATCCGTTCGGATCGAGAAAAAACATTGGAAAAAATACGCTTGTTGGAGCTTGATCTTTCCGAAAAACGCATCAGACGCGATAACATTGCTGCCAAGGCTCAAGAACGATATCATGTTTCCATAGCTGCATTGCGAATGAAGCATGCGCAGCGCGAAGAACAAATCCAAATGAACATTCAGGAGATGGAAAAAGAGCTGGATCGCTTTCGTGCTAAAATTTCCAGTATAGGAGATGTCAATTTAGGTGCCATTAAAGAGTATGAAGAACTTAAGGAACGCTTTGAATTTCTGAATGACCAGCGCGGCGACCTCGAAAGGGCCATCGAGGATCTGCACAAGGTCATTCGCAAAATCAACCGCATTACCCAGCAGCGCTTCATTGAGACCTTTGATCAGGTCAATGAAAAGCTTCAAGAAGTGTTTCCCAAACTCTTTGAAGGGGGGTCTGCCCGTCTGGAACTCACTGAACCCGGCAAACCGTTGGAAACCGGCGTCGAATTCATGGTCCATCCCCCAGGCAAAAAGTTGACGCGGATGAGCCTGCTCTCAGGTGGCGAAAAGGCATTGTCGGCCATTGCGTTTATTTTTGCGATTTTCTTGATGCGGCCGGCATCGTTCTGCCTGCTCGATGAGATCGATGCACCTTTGGATGAAGCCAATGTGGTAAGGTTCAACAACCTGATGAAGGTCATCGGCAAAAAGTCTCAAATCATCATGATCACCCACAATAAAAAGAGCATGGAATTTGCGGAGATGCTCTTTGGCGTCACCATGGAACACAAGGGAATCTCCAAGATTGTTTCCGTCAACTTGAATGAAAAGCATGCATAGCTGAGCAAAAAAATGGCACTCAATTTGTTTAACCGACTCAAAGCCGGATTGTCCAAAACGCGCGATATTCTGACCACGGATATCGATGAGCTTTTTTCCAAAAAGCATAAAATCGATGATGATATGCTTGAAGAGTTGGAAGAGTTATTGATTACATCGGATATCGGTGTCCAGACTGTCATGGACCTGATGGCGGTCATCACCAAGCGGGCCGCCAAAATCGAGAGTCCGGAGGCACTTAAGGAAACCCTCAAAAAAGAGCTCTTATCCCTGCTGGAAGGCATTCAAACCGAGCCTGCACCGAAGCGCAGCAAACCCCACGTGATCATGGTGGTGGGTGTCAACGGCGTCGGCAAGACCACCACCATCGGCAAACTCGCTGCCCGGGCCGCGGAAAATGGGCAACGGGTGCTCATCGCAGCGGCCGATACGTTTCGGGCCGCGGCCATCGAGCAATTGGCCATTTGGGCCGAACGGGCCGGTGCCGACATCGTTAAACACAAAGCCAATGCCGATCCGGCCGCCGTGGCCTTCGACAGCATGGAAGCCGCCCTCGCAAGGCAAGTGGACACCGTTTTTGTGGATACCGCCGGTCGATTGCACACGAAGGTCAACTTGATGGAGGAGCTTAAAAAAATCAAACGCACCATTGCCAAAAAGATTCCGGACGCCCCCCATGAAGTGCTGCTGGTTTTAGACGCCACCACCGGCCAGAATGCCCTCTCTCAGGCCAAGTTGTTTCACGATGCCATCGGCGTGAGCGGTTTGGCCCTCACCAAACTGGACGGCACGGCCAAAGGCGGCATTGTGATCAGCATCAGCCAGTCGCTGAATATACCGCTTCAATTTATCGGCGTGGGGGAAGGCATCGACGATCTGCAGCCCTTTGATGCAGAGCAATTCGCCAACGCCCTATTCTAGATAGAGGCTTCTAGTAGGTTATGGAAAACGATTTAAAATCCCCTGAGGGCGCTTCCTTTTCCACCTTGACGTCGGTGACCTGTGACAGGGGCGAGCCTTTCCAGCACCACTCAATGGCTTGATCCACCTTTTCGGACGGCCCTTCAAAAACCGCCTCCACCGTTCCGTCGGCCTGGTTGCGCACCCATCCGCATACGCCGATGCGTTCGGCTGCCCGCTGGGTTTCGTAACGAAAAAAAACACCCTGGACACGGCCGTGAATGATCACATGAGCTCTGGCTTCTTCACTCATCGTTGCACCTCTCTCACTGTTTCGTTCTAATATCAAGGCCCATTGCGCCAGCAGCTGAGGGGCCTGAGCTTCCACCCAGGCATGACCGTTTAAATTGATCAACTCGCCCACACGCACCGCCAATATCCGGATTTGATCCGGCGTGCCGTCTAAATGAGACACGTTTAATACTTTTTTTAATTTCTCCGGGGAAAGCGCTTTCATCTCGAAGGCCTGCTTTGCCTTTTAAGGGGGGTGCACCAGGAAATGAATGCGATAGGCGAAATTATGGCAAGGTTGCGGATCAGATGGCGCTCATTCACCCTCCCGATCAATGATGCTATAATAATCCTCCTCGGAAATAATGTCTACCCCCAATCGTGAGGCCTTTTCCAGCTTGGACGCACCAACCTTTGTACCGCATACGAGTATATCGGTGGCGCCGCTCACGGACGTTTGGACGATGGCGCCCAGTTTGCGCGCATGGTTTTGCATCTCCTCCCGGCTGCCGCTAAGCATTTTTCCAGTAAAAACCACCTTCTTGCCGGAAAGGGGACTCTTATCGGCTCGCTCTTGAGACTGGGACGGCGTGATCTCCAGATTGAATCCCAGGTCCAACATGTGCGCGATGGTCTCTTTCTGATCGGAAACGCCTTGGGCAATAGACCGGCTGGTGATATCACCGAATCCATTGATCTGTGCAATGGTGCCGGGTTTGATTCCAATGAGTTTGTCCAAACCGATATGCTGCAATAATCGGCGGCTGTCACCGACCCCCAAATCCGGTATGCCGAACGCCGCCAGAAAACGCCAGTCTTCAACCCGTTTGGTGCGGCTGGTCACCAGGGCCTGGGCCAAGTTTTCCGATTGTACCGGACCGAATCCCAAAAGGGAAAAAGCATCGGCATCCAGGGCATAGATTTTTTCCAGCGTATCATATCCATTGGATACCAATTTTTGAACGGTTTTGATGCCGAACCAATCCGCACTTCCCAATGTGCGGAACCAATGGCAGATGCGCTGTTCGATCTGGGCCGGGCATTGCGTAAAGCTGCATTGAAGAAAGTCACCTTTCCAGCTCAGTTCATGACCGCAGACCGGACATTTGTCCGGCAAGGCCACTGTTTGCGCTACCTCCAGGACCCGTTCCAGCTTTGGGATCACCTCTCCGCTGCGGATCACCTCAATCCGCGCGCCGGGTCCGATGCTCAACTTGACCACCATACCGGCGTGATGTGCGGTAACACGCCGTATGGTGGCGCCGGAAAGATTGATCGGCACAACTTCCATCACCGGTGTTACGTTGCCGGTACGCCCGACTTGCCATTGAATGCTCTCAACCGTGGTTTCAGCCGTTTGCCCCTTGCGTTTGACGGCGATCTGCCATCGGAAGTGATGGGCGGTGGCCCCCATATGGGCCTTGAGCCCGTCGTCGACGACCTCCACCACGACACCATCCATGGGATAGTCTGTTGCGGCCATCAACTCATCGCTGATCTCATGAATTGATTTTAGCAGCGTTTCACCACTGCCTTCCCACTTGGGTAGCTGGTTGTAAGGTACAAAATGAACCATGCGCTCTTTTAAGGCCATTTCAGCATCCTGGTTTAAGGTGTCCGAAGATACGATGCCCACCACCATGTTTCTCGGATGCTCGAACTTATCCTTCAATTGGTCATCAAAATAGGATTGCACTGCTACGATTTCACCCAATCCCTGTCCGCGCCCGCCAATGGGAACAACGCCCTTTTCAAAGGCGCTGCTGATTTCGAAACCGACAATCCCGTTGCCGCGGCTGACAAAATGGGTTCCATCATCCCGACCGGCCAAGCCATCCAACTTGGGGGTTATCTTGAACTGGAGATCCGCGACGGCCAGGTCGACGGCCGCTTTTTCCACACGGGTGACAAAGCGCTGCAGTTGTTCATCGGTATAGGCTTTCTCCGTGGAGAGCATGGGTACCGGGTGCCGCACCTCGATACGCTCCGCAAATCTTTCAGGCTCAACGGCGACTAAATAGGGATGGCGTGGATCAACCCGGCGCAGCTCTTCAACCAGCCGATCATATTCATCGTCGCTGATCAGCGGGTGACCGCTCCGATAGGCCTGGTTATACTTCTCCAGTCGGGCTGCCAATTCTTCTATATCAACCATGGTCCGGGCTCCGGTGCATTTGCGACAGCAGGCCGCATACGGTGGATCTTGACTGCCTGAACAGCTCGCTTTTAAATCCCGGCCGCCATTGAAGGGAAAACAATTCATCCGATACGATGAGCACGGCGGCCATGGATATGTCGTAAAATCGGGCCGCCGAGAACAAGGCGGAAAGCTCCATCTCAACCGCCACCGCACCCTTTTGCCGGAACTTCCGGATTTGGCCGGGCGTTTCCCTGAAAATGCCGTCGGTGGACCATACCGGCCCACGCTTGTGCATGACGGCATGTTGTCGAAGGCTGCGCTGCAGATCGTTATATCGTCCGGCGTTTGGGCAGACGGTACCGCCAAGAGGCTGTTTATAATGAAGCGATGTTCCTTCGTCTATGATGGCGCGGTCCGGAATCAGAATATCGCCGATACCCAGATCGTCGGCAATGGTGCCGCACCAACCACAAAAAACGACGCTGCGCACCCCCCATGCGTGAAGCGTTTCAAGCACCATAACAGCGTAGGGTGCTCCCATCAGGGGCCCGGCAAGCGCGGGCTGCTTTTGATCGGAAGCATCGAAATAGAGCCGGCCAAGGAATAGTTTCCGGGAATCCGGCAGACCCAGGTGCTTGCGCAGCATTTGCAAGTCTGCGTCTGTGGCCGCCATAATGGCCTTTGGGCCCAGTTGAGGCGTGCGGTGAGTGCGGACCGGCCGCACCATACCTTCTTCAAGGGTCATCATGCCATGTCTATTATGCGGGCCCGGACAAGCTGCTCAACTCTTCCTTGACCTCATCGATCACTTCATACAGCCACAATACATCTTCGATGGTCAGGCGTCCCGCCTTTGCCGGGGCTCTCTCCGTACCATCTTTTTTCAAAAGAATTCTTGGGCCGATTTGCAGCTTGGCTTCACCGCCGCCATAGCGCTGAATCGAGATCATCAGGCCGGTTTCTTCACAGCGCCATTGCTTTATCATTTCATCTTTGGATGGATCGTAGGGCATGCTTACCTCTATTTTTTAATATATTCCAATATAGCTTAGACCGCAATTTTCGAAAAGTCGGCCATGCGGTTAAAAAGGCCGGCGATGGCGTTCAGCAGGGCCAAACGGTTTTTGCGCACGCCCATATCGTCGGTCATCACCATGACATCTTCAAAAAACCGGTCGACAGGTTCCCTTAATTTGGCGATGACCCGCAGGGCGCTTTCCAGATCGCCGTTGTCCAACAGCTGACCGACCTCCGATTGGGCGGCTTGATACGCCGCATACAACGATTTTTCGGTGGGCTCGTCAAACAGTGCTGCATCAGGCTGAATATCAGCCGCCGCCTGTGCCTTTCGCAATATATTGACAACGCGCTTAAACCCCGCTGCCAGCGGTTCGAAATCGGCTGCGCCTTTGAGGGCCTGCAGCGCCCGGGTGCGTTTCCAGACATCGGGGATATCATCGATGGACACCGTCGCCACCGCGGCAACCACATCTTTATCATAGCCTTCTTCAACCAGCATTCTGGAAACGCGGTTCAGGATAAACGTATATATTTGATCGGCCGTAGAACTGTTTTGCCCGGCATCATAGGGCTTTAAGCCGGCTCCAATGGCATCTTTCAATGAAAGGGGCAGTTGGTGTTTCAGGATAATCTGTACGATGCCGATACCCTGCCGCCGCAGCGCGTAGGGGTCGGAAGCACCCGTGGGGATCAGGCCCACTGAAAAACAGCCGCAAATCGTGTCCAGCTTATCTGCGATGGCCAGATATGCGCCGGTTCGTGTTTCCGGAAGGGCACCACCGGAGTAGATCGGTCGGTAGTGCTCCTCGATGGCCGTCGCCACATCACCCGGCTCCTTGGCCACCGACGCATAAACGCGTCCCATAATGCCCTGCAGTTTGGCAAACTCGCCCACCACCTGGCTGACCAGATCGGCCTTGCACAACTGGGCGGCGCGCTTGACCTGGGCTTGATTCCCGGAGGACTCCGCCCGCGTTAAATGCGCACCCAGCTGTTCCACCCGCTCGACTTTGGCATGCATGCTGCCCAATTTCGCTTGAAACAAAACGCCCTTGAGCTGCTCGCGCCAGTCATCCATTTTATTCTGCAGGTCGGCGCGGTAAAAGAACTGGGCATCCGACAGGCGTGCCCTTAACACACGCTCATGGCCCCGGGCCACCAAATCGAGATCCTTGGTACGCGTGTTGTTGACGGCCACGAAACACGGCATCAATTGATCGTTGTCATCCACCACGGCGAAATATTTCTGATGCTCCCGCATGGATGTGATCAATATCTCTTTGGGCAGCTCTAAAAATACGTCATCAAATCTTCCGCCGGTTGCAATGGGAATCTCCACCAGATTGGTCACCACATCGAGCAGCTCCTCGTCGGGGAGCACTCTCCCACCCATGGCTTTTGCCGCGGACGCCACCTCTTTTCGGACCATCTCCTTGCGCTCTTCAATATCGACAATGACCCGGGCTTGACGCATCTTGTCCTCGTATTCATTGACATGGTCGATTTTTATCTTCCGGTGTTGCATGAACATATGGCCCCAGGCGTAGCGCCCGCTTTTGATCTTTTCTTCCAGGGCAAAAGAGATGACGGATTTACCCAGCAATGCCATGATCGACTGAATGGGTCTCGCAAAGGAAATGCTCAAAGCGGACCAGCGCATGGTTTTGGGAAACGGCGTGTCCAGAATGACTTCCGGCAGGATCTCTTTCAACACCGTTTTAGTGGCCAGGCCCTTGTCGGATATGGTGGCGCACAAATAGCGCCCCTTGTCCGTCTCGGCCACCTTAAGTTTTCCCATGGGCACGCCGACTTTTTCGGAAAATTTCTGGGCCGGCACGGTGGGTTTGCCGTTTTCGTCAAAGGCAATGCGTTCAGGCGGCCCCAGGACTTCTTCGGTAACGGACTGTTGGCGCTGGGCCACATCATCCAGGCGTACCACCAGACGCCTGGGGGTGCCGTACGTTTGCACGGCACCGTGGTCAATGCGTGCACGCCCCAGTTTGCGGGTGAGGTTCGACGCCAATGCGTCCAATGCGGGTTGGATGTAGCCTGCCGGGATTTCCTCAGTTCCAATTTCGAGCAGTAAAGGATTCATATTCACCTCAATTTGTGCCAAAGCGGTAAGCATCCGCCGTATAAATTGCTAAAGAAGAAATATCGCCTAGGGTTTAAGCAAGGGAAATCCCATCTCTTCACGCTGTTTCAGATAAGCCTCGGCGCTGGCCCTTGCCAAATTTCGAATACGCCCGATATAACCGGTTCGCTCGGTGACACTGATGGCGCCGCGCGCATCCAGCAGGTTAAAGGTGTGGGAACATTTCAAACAGTATTCATAGGCCGGCAGAACCAGGCCGTTGTCGATAATGCGCTGAGATTCGGATTCATATTGATCGAAGAGTTTTAACAGCATATCCACATCGGCCGTTTCGAAATTATAAGTGGACTGTTCAACCTCCTGCCGGTGGTGAACATGGCCGTAGGTAACCGCTTCATTCCATTGCAGGTCGTACACATTGTCCACACCCTGCAGATACATGGCGATGCGCTCAAGCCCGTAAGTCAACTCCACGGAAATGGGGGCCAGCTCAATGCTGCCGGCATGTTGAAAATAGGTGAACTGGGTAATCTCCATACCATCGAGCCATACCTCCCATCCCAATCCACTGGCTCCCAAAGTCGGCGATTCCCAATCATCCTCCACAAAACGGATGTCATGCTCCAGGGGATCGATGCCCAGTACCTTGAGACTCGACAAGTACATCTGCTGAGCTTCCTGGGGTGATGGTTTTAGAATGACCTGATATTGGTAGTAATGCTGGAGTCGATTCGGGTTCTCGCCGTAACGGCCGTCCGTGGGCCGTCTCGAAGGCTGAACATAGGCCACATTCCATGGTTCGGGTCCCAATGCCCGCAATAACGTCGTGGGATGAAATGTTCCGGCACCCACCTCCAGATCGAGAGGTTGCGTCATAACGCAGCCTTTGCGGGCCCAGAACTTGTGCAGAGCCAAAATCACATCTTGAAAATACATCTTGATTCCCTCATCTTCTCCGTTGGATTGCAAAAGTTGATCAAAATCGATTCCAACGCTCTATAGCACGCACGCTTGTCGAAAACAATCACAAGAGACCCGCCGTATCGATACCGGCCTTCAATAGTTGAGCAGCGCTGTGCCGGGTTAATATATCCTTCCATACCGGCCGCAGTTGTTTGATGTCATCGGCAGCCCCCAAGGCCCATACGCAACCGCCGCCGCCCGCCCCCGTGAACCTGGCGCCACAGTCCCCCTCACGGGCAGCGGCAACGAGTCGGGCGCCCAACGCGTCCAATACTTCCGGGGTCAATTCACATCTGATGTCGGTCTCTTGATTCATCATCGTTTTGGCTTGCTGATAGTCCCCGGCTTCTAATGCAGATACAAATTTACGGCTGCAATCGATTATCCCATGCCATAGGCGGCGGTTTGACCCTCTGACGAATTGTTTGACCCAGGTCGCATTGACGTCTTTTGACACATGGGGTCTTCCGCAATAGGCCACCAGTATATGGCGCTCAAATGCCTTACAGCCATCCGCACTGGCTAAACGTTGCCGGCGGAAAGGCAGGTCGGGCGGCCGGGTGAGCCAGTGCCAGGCGTTGATGCCGCCGTAAACCGCCGCCAGGTGATCCTGCATGCCGCATGGGACCCCGGCCACACTCTGTTCGATGGCATGGGCCAGCATCGCCACTGAGCTGCGGCTGGGCATGGGGTGTCCCCTTTCGGCGCGTGCTTTGGAAAACGCCCAGATCAAGGCGACTGCAGCCACTGACGACCCCCCCAACGCGCTGCGCGGCGGGGAGGAAGAGTGAATTTCGATATGGGCGCCGTCCGCATTGAAATATGCACCCACGGCCAGCATAAGCCCCAATGGGTGGTCATAGGGGGCCGAAGCACTCTCGACAACCAGGTCTTCAAAACCATGGGAGCTGATCTTTACTTTGCCGGTGTCAAAAGGCGATACGCGCACATATGTACGCAGATCCAGGGCCGCGTTGAAGGTACAGGGATGCAGACGCTGCAAAGGGTAAAAAAAGGTGCTAAGGTCCAAGGTGCCGCCCATATCGATGCGGCAAGGCGCCGAAGCTTCCACAGGATTCTGTTCCAATGTCTCACGTATGCTCATATTCATTAAGTTTGACCGTTATGATGATCCAATGGGGTTTTGTTTCTTCAAAAAGCTCCAGCTAAGCTCTAACCTGCTGAAGAATTCCCAGACTTTTGGGTTTCCGACCAATGTGGTATGGCATGAAGGCTTCCATAAACGCAGTGGCTTCCGCCATGGCGCGTGAAGAAAACCGCATTCTCGAAGCCTTTGTCAAATCACCGGTGGAGATCCACAATAGCTGCTTGAGGGTTCCTTTAGACAGCCGCAGGTGCTTGTGCGTGCCCGTGGGGCAATGATTGCACACCACCCCTCCCTGACCCAAATCGACACAAAAGGAGTTCTGGGGCAGTTGCTCAATTGGGGATTGGCAGCAGGTGCAGCGCTCCAAAACCGGCTGCAGCCCCTCATGGCCGACAAAACGCATTTGAAACAGGATACTGAGAAAGGCTGCCTCCATTTTGCCTGCATTCAAAGCATCCAGCACAAAGGCCAGCAGCCGGTAAACATCCGGTTCGACCTGCCCCTCTTCCAGCCATATACTGATACTCTCAACCCAATAGCTGGCATACGCCGTTTTTTCAAAATCCGATCGAAGGTTTTCAAAGGGTCGATAAAGGGTCGCCTCTTCCAGTACGGGCATGCCCTTGCGTCGTGTTTCGCGAAAAACAATCTGCAAATGATTGAACGGTTCGAGAATACCGGGAAACCGCTTGGCACTTTTTTTGGCGGATTTGGCGATCAATGTCCGTTTGCCCCGGTCAGCCGTCAGCATGGTCACGATCAGGTCAAAATCGCTGTATTGACGCCGTTGTAGTACGATGCCCTTAGTGGTCAATCGGCTCATACGGGCTAAAGCCCTAATAAGGTGGTGGCCAGAACGAAATAGCAGGAGACACTGATGATATCGACGGCCGTTGTAACGAACGGACCGGTGGAAACGGCCGGATCAATGTTCAGCCGTGCCATCACCATGGGCACCAGCGAGCCGACCAGTGCGGCGATGGCCATGGAACTCGTCAGTGCCAAGCCCACTGCAATGGCCAGCATCAGGGTACTATAAGAGACTTGCGCGACGGCGGAGATAAGCAGGCCGTAGACGACCCCCAGGATCAGACCAATACAGAGCTCTTTAACAACGACCTTCCAGATATCACGCACATTGAGCCGGCCGGTGGCCAATCCCCGCACCACAATGGTGGAAGATTGGGTGCCGATATTGCCCCCCATCCCCATGATGACCGGAATAAAGGCGGCCAAATAGGCCACTTGGGTTAAAACGCCTTCAAAATGGCCGATAATGATAATGGCGACGACACCGCCGATGCAGCTGGCAAACAACCAGGGCAGCCTGATGCGGGTGCTTTTAAAGATGGACTTGGTTTCGACATACTCTTCACCCACCCCGGCCATCTTCAAAATGTCCTCGGTGGCTTCGGTGCGAATAATATCAATGACATCATCCACCGTCACGATACCCACCAGGCGATTATTCTCATCGACCACCGGAACGGCCAGGATATCATAACGGGCCACCAATTTGGCCACCTCCTCCTGATCCATGTCGGTTTTCACGGAAAAAACATCGGTGGTCATGAACTGCTTCAACGGCGTATCCGGGGGCACCACCACCAGCTGGCGCAACGAAATGACCCCCACCAGATTGCCGTAATCATTTACGACATAGAGGTAGAAAGGCATTTCAACATCGGAATACTCCTTCTGCAGCGATGCAATGGCCTCTTTTGCGGTGATCTCCTCGCGAAGCGCGATAAAATCGGGGGTCATGATCCGGCCGGCCGTATCGTCGGCAAAACTCAAAAGATCGGCCACTTCCTCCACGTCATCTTTGTGCATCCTTTTCAGGATGGCTTCAGAGATTTCCTCGGGAAGCCGGTCGATGAGCACGGCCACATCATCGCTGGGCATTCTTTCAAAAATATCCGCCAACTCTTCTGTGGAAATTTGGCCGATCAATTCCAGACAGGCATCTTCATCCAGTTCGCTGAGTAAAATGCCCTTTTTGGCGATATCGGAAATCATATTGAACAACTGGCTTTGATCAGCCAACGGCAGGGAACGGAAGATGATGGACAGGTCGGCCGCATGGGTTTTCTCCACAATCTTTTTCAGATTGGGGTAAGCTTTGCGCCGCAGCAGCCGCTTAATGCTTTCCATTAGAATTCTGTTTTGATCTGAAGCCATGGTACCCTGTCCTTAGACACAATGGGTTATTCCAGTATTTGAATGTGTGAACGTTTTCTCAAATCCTTCATCCATGTGTTAAACTTCCGGTCTACGACTTCGGCGAACAGCTTTTCATAAATTTCGGGAGTCGCCTCCTCCAGCGTCTTGCCACCTGCACTGATGATATTCTCCACGTAAAAAATCTGATATCCCTGATCGGTTTCAACGACCTGGGAATACTGCTTGGCGTTGAGTCCTTTCAATGCCTGCTTTATTTCTTCGGTCAGCAAATGCATCCCGAATACACCCAGGCGCCCACCTTGGGATGCCGTAGGCGCTTCAGAGAAGAGGCCGGCCAGCTTATCGAAAGGCTCACCGGCCTGCAATCGTTTCCGCAAGAGATTGATCTGGTCTTTAATTCTCTCCTTTTCTGCTTGACCGGCCTCTGGTGAAATCCTCAGCAGGATATGGCGCAGATCATACTTTGTACTGCCGGCATATTGGTCTTTGTGCGCATTATAGTAGCTTTTAATATCTTCCTCTGTGACCACAATTTTTGATTTAACTTCTCTGTTGACCAATCGTACCCGCAGCACTTTTTCCCGTATCTGTTTTCGGTATTCATCAAACGTCATGCCATCCAGATCTAAAGCACGACGCAACTCCTCCTCGGTGAGTTTATTGGCATCGCGTATTCTTTGGATGGTGGCATCAACCTCGGTGTCTTTTACCTTCAGATTGTGCCGCCGCACCTGTTGATCAGTCAATTTGTCGTAGATCAGCCGCTCCAACAATTGTCCGCGTTGGCTGTCAAGTATACGCTGACGGTCGTTAGCGGCGTATCCCTGATTTTTAAGGGAGGCCGCCACAGGCTTCAGAACCTGATCCAAGTCTGATGCCAATATAATGTCATCGTTGACGATGGCCACGATCCGATCGACAATTTCGGCATGGGCGATTCCCATCCAGAACAAAATCGCAGCGCTCCAAAAGCACCATGTGAAGTTTAAAAATCTTGTTATTTTAGCGTTTCCGCACATTTTTTTTCAAACCCTTTTACAATTGCATTGCTGCGTTTCACATCATTCCTTACGAATCCAACATGTCATGCTTTTTCGCAGGGCAATCATCACATCACGTATCTGCTTCCATCAGCCGGCTCCAACGTTGCTGATGCACATCCGCAGGGAAAGCTTTTCTCAATTTTTCAATCCATGCCTGGTACATCTTTTCCGCCTTTTGTTGGCGCAGGTGCTGAACAATTCTTTTATTTATCTGGTCGGCATCCTCACCTTCAGGAACGCCATCAGGAAAATGAGCTTTAAAATACCCGGAAATATCTTGAGATGTAATTTCGACCTTATCCACGAGCTCTTTTTCAATCACCTTGTCGATGAGCAGGCGGGTCGCCATTTTTTGTTTCCACGATTGAAATGAGACGGCATTTTCAAGCAATGTTTTTTCGAAGGTATCGTCCGGATAGTCCGCCTTCACCTTGGCTATGGATGCATCCAACTCCTCTTCGGTAACTTGGATGCCCAACTGTTTGGCGTGTTGGGTAATGATCAACTCTTCAGTCAGCTGATTCAGGACGCGTACACGCAAATCATTCATGGCGGATGGTCTGATGGCCTCTTCCCCCGGAAAAGCTTCTTCACCGGCTGCCTCGACAGCCTGCTTAAATTCAGCCACAGTGACCACGCTTTGGCCCACGCGGATCAAATAATCATCCTCTTTAGACTTTTGGAAACAGGCGCATAGAACAAACAGGCACACTACCCATAAGCCAAGTCTGAGAACAGTCCTCATAATCTCTCAAGCCATCCATATCGTTAAAAAATTTAATGGTTAACATGGCGGGCGATTTCTATCAAGATGTTTTTCGTCTGAGCCAACAGGGCATTGGGCGTGCCCGCTGAGAGGGCTGCTTTAAAGGTGTGGTCCGGCGTAAAACGATAACCATGGCCACCCTGACCGACCATCTCCACAATGCCGAACGGTCGGCGCTGGTGAACCTCGGAAAACTGCAAGCGCAAGCTTTGTTCTATTAAATCCAGCCGCTTACAGCCGGCTCTGACGCAAAGCACTTTAAGCATAATCTTCAGCAGCAAATTATTGGCCTCATCCGGCAGGCGGCCAAACCGATCCGTCATTTCCGTTTTTAAATTTCCGATGGCCTTGAGATCCGTCATTTTGGCCAGCCGCCGATAAAGGGAGAGGCGTTGATCGATGTCCGGTATATAAGTTTCGGGTAAAAATGCGGAAAAAGGCAAATTGATTTCAGGTTCCAAAGGCTCCTGAACAGGCTCGCCTTTGAGTTCGGCAATGGAAGTCTCCATCAATTTCAGGAACATATCATATCCTACAGCGGCAATATGACCGGATTGGGAAGCACCCAATATGGTCCCGCCGCCCCTTATTTTCAGGTCACTCATGGCAATTTGAAAGCCGGACCCCAAATCGCTGTATTCCATGAGCACCTTCAGCCGTTTCTGGGCGTCTTTGGTGAGTGTGCTTTCGCTGGGGATAAACATATAGGCGTAGGCTTGTTCATCGGACCGGCCCACACGGCCCCTCAACTGGTAAATCTGAGACAAACCAAAACGATCCGCCCGATTGATCAGGATGGTGTTGGCCGTGGCCACATCCAGTCCCGATTCGATGATGGTGGTGCAGACCAGCATATCGAGCCTCTGTTGCATGAAATCAAGCATGACCTTCTCCAGGTCCTTTTCAGCCATGCGGCCATGACCGACGGCCAAACGGACTTCAGGCACCAGTTTCTGCAGGTGTTGCGCCATCCGGTGAATGCTCCGGATGTTATTGTGTACGAAAAAGATCTGCCCATGGCGCCCCAATTCTTTCCGGATGGCTTCGGCGACGATGGCATCATCAAACTCGGTGACATAGGTCACGATGGGGCGGCGCTGTTCCGGCGGCGTATTGATAATACTGATGTCACGGATACCCAGTAAAGAGAGGTGCAATGTTCTGGGGATGGGGGTGGCGGTGAGCGTCAACACATCCACCGTCTTGCGGAAACGCTTGATGCGCTCCTTGTGGCGCACACCAAACCGCTGCTCCTCATCGAGGATTAATAGCCCCAGTTCGTTGAAGGCCACATCTTTCTGCAGCAACCGGTGGGTGCCGATGACAATATCGATTTGGCCGGATTTTATCCCTGCGACAATCTCGCGCTGTTCCCGCAGCGGTCGAAACCGGCTCAGGCAGGCTGTTTTTACCGGATAGTTGGCAAAGCGCCGGCGAAAGGTTTCATAATGCTGTTCGGCCAGCACGGTGGTCGGCACCAGCAGCGCCACCTGCTTGGCCTCGCTGACCGCTAAAAACGCCGCCCGCAAGGCCACCTCTGTTTTGCCATACCCCACATCCCCGCAAACCAGTCGATCCATGGGGATCTTGAGGCGCATATCCTCCAGTACATCGTTGATGGCCTTGTGTTGGTCGGCCGTCTCCTCATAGGGAAAACCCTCCTCAAAATCGTAAAAATGGGCGTCGGCCTCCCCAAAGGCGTGCCCCTGCTGAACTTTGCGGGCGGCATACAATTTGAGCAGCTCACCGGCGATCTTCTCGGCCTTGCGTTTAACCTTGTTCTTGACGCGATCCCATGATTTGCCGCCCATCTTATCCATCACCGGAGCAACACCTTCGACCCCCATATATTTCTGGACCTGGTGCATGCGCTCCACTGGCAGGTAAAGCTTATCGTTGTTCAGATAACGGATGAGCAGGAAATCGTTCACCACCCCTTCCACTCTCAATTTGGTCAAACCATCATACTGTCCGATGCCGTGCTCCGGGTGGACCACCCAGTCGTCCTGTTTCAGATCTTCAAAATTCAACAGCTCTGTGGCTTTGGGCCTCGCAGGTGCCTTGCGATTGCGGTATTGCGTGCCGAATATTTCCTCGTCCGTGACCATGGATACACGGCCGTCGGCCCAGCTGAAACCACTGGTGAGAATGCCGGAAATCAGATAGATGCGCCCCTGTCCGAAAACGGCCCGGCCAAAATCCTCGAGCCGAACCGGTGGAACGCCATAGGTAGACAGGATGTGCGCCAACCGATCGAGATTGGAAGGCCGCCGACATACGAGGAAGGCGGTATGTCGGGCCTGCTTTTCAGCTTTGACCCAATCGACCAGCGGCTGGAAGGGGTGCTCGGACGGCAGGGCCAGTTCCAAGGCCCGGCGCAGGCCGTGGTTGTCCTGCACACGGGTTTCGTATGTGGCCTGCCGGTCCGTTTCGGATCCGTCGGGAGATACCAATGCCAAGGTTTTAAAGGCCAATTGGGAAAATGCCGACATGCGCTCCACG
Source organism: Desulfobacteraceae bacterium (assembly GCA_050124755.1). Classification (GTDB taxonomy): domain Bacteria; phylum Desulfobacterota; class Desulfobacteria; order Desulfobacterales; family Desulfosarcinaceae; genus JARRKU01. The sequence goes on along the minus strand of JASFER010000014.1, from coordinate 4,552 downwards.
ATCTCGGGCCACCCCATATAGTGCTGGGACGGCGGCAGGCAGAGGTGCTTGCGGCTTTGGGCGCTTTGATAGCTTTCCTGGGCCCTGGCCTCAAAGTCCCCGGCCGCCTTGGCCAGTTGGGTCGGATCCAGGAGCACAAAAAGGGTATCCGCTGAAACATAATCGAAGAAAGTGTCCAGCCCGTCATAAATCAAGGGAATCAAACTTTCCAGGCCCGCGTATATGCCTTCCGCCTTGATCTGCTGCGTGATCTGGCGCACCTGGGTTACCGGCATTCCCGTCTCGGTGGCCAATGCGCGAATGCGCCCCACCACCGCATTGAGCGTGGCCCGATGCAAAATGGACTCCCGGGCCGGAAGGATGACGGCATCGTCCAACTGGTCGATGGTCCTCTGGGTTTCGGCGGCAAAGAGGCGGATGGACTCCACCATATCGCCAAAGAACTCGATCCGCAGGGGGTCGGGATAAAGGGGGGAGTGAACATCCAGTATCCCCCCGCGCAGGCAGAAGTCCCCGTGCTCCTCCACAATCATGGTGCGCGTGTATCCCCCGGCGACGAGCTTTCGGACCATGGCGTCGCGATCGATCTCTTCACCCGCCATCAGCAGCTCCGCATAATCCACCAGTTCGCTTTTGGGCAACAGCTTCTGGCTCAACGCCGTGACGGTGGTGACCACCACAGGGGCCATGGAATCCTCGACCATCTTGTACAAGGTGCGTATGCGCCGGGCGGCCGTTTCATTATGAAAGGCCATGGGTTTGAAAGCCGTGACGTTATAGGACGGGAACTCCAATCGATCCCGGCCATGCCCGTTCAAAAACAGCGACAGCTCCTCCCCGAGCCGGGCCGCCGCCTTGTCCGTAGAGGTCACCAGCACCACGGGCCGCTTGAGCCGGGGCAGCATGCCGGCAATCGCATAGCCGGCGGAAGCGTCGCCCAGGCCGCTGATGTTGAGCACCCCCGTCCCCTGGGGGATGCGGGTCAGCATTTGATCCCAGGATATTTTTTCTTGATTTTGGTTCATAATCACAGTAGTTGGTAATCGCTTCAACCGGCCGGCGTAGCTCAGTTGGTAGAGCAGCTGATTCGTAATCAGCAGGTCAGCGGTTCAAGTCCGCTCGCCGGCTCCAAATAATTGTAAGGAAATCAAACGTGTAGGTTGATTTCCTTCAGTTGTTTTGGCACCACGATATCGGCAAACCTCGGCAAATTCAAGCCTGTTTGCAAACAAAATGCAGACAAAATGTTAACCATCATCACCCTTGACTGATATTTTGGCCGATTTAAAGATCTCCTGAAAAACCCCCATTCTCTCATCCAGCCTGATAAGCAATTCAGATTGTTTTTTCTGTCCCTCCTGGAGCAATTTAAAATTATCTGTTCCTTTGGCCAGCTCTCTGGTGAGAAAGTCATGCTTTAGATCGCATGAGCTTACGTCAGTTTTTTTTGCCAGCTCCTCCTCTATTTTTTTATTGCTGCTCTCGAGCTGGCCCTCTACCCTGGCCACCCTTCCGAAAAGCACCCTTACAACCAATCCAAATGCTAAACCGCATGTGCCTGCCGATGCAAACCCGGCCGCGATCGCTGGCCAAATCTCTGTACCCGATGCCATATAACTTGCCCCCCCTTGGGTGAATTGCAATCAACCAATGTTTATGATACCTTAACCTCCAATTACGGCCATGTGGTTGAACCGATCAACCAGCACCACATTATATTGTGCTATATGACAAAATAAGGAGTTGATGGTGGGTTTAGATCCTTACAACGAAGAGCTGCAGGCTTATGTATCCGAGCACTATTCGGGGACAGTTTGCCCCAGGATAAACTTTGATTGTGTAGGACCTGGCCCAAAAGACGTCAAATTTTTATCCATCAAAAACGAGGGCGGCCGTGCGCTTTATGATGAAGACAGCCACGCACAGCTTACCCTTGACTATTCAATTTCCCTCGATAGGAATTACCCCATCGAGGCCGGCCTGGTCGTTATCAACCTGTTGGACATCAAAGATAAGGTGGACGGATGAAGCTGACCGTGCAATCTGTAAATATGATGGGATTGGCAACTTCTGGCATCTTGCTCCACGCTATGTTTTACCTAACACTACCAATCACCATTGTTGGAGCTGCCTACGCCCTTGGATCCTGTGGGCCAGGTGTTGCATTGTCAGCTCTATTTATAACACCGATTGCTGGTAAGGTTTTTGATCGTGGAAGGGAAAGCAGATTTTTTTCCGGGTACACCTTAAAAAACGTAACGATTGCAATTTATGTCGGGCTGGCTTTGAGGTTTTGCATCAAGGCCTTGGCTTAAGGAACCACACTACCTTGTGATCCCCAGGTTCCTTGGTAACCGCAAGATATTATTGTGTCGGGCTATTGAAGCCCTACCCCCCTCATACGCATCATTTGCCCCGTATCCTGCCACAGATATTTTGGAGGCTGACCGGACCGACTTCTTGCTTGCAAGGCCCGGATGATGTCCTCATTCGTCATTAGGTATCGATATCGCCCCTTGCAAAGCTGCTCTTTATTCCAAGCCTCGATCTCGCTTGCCACTTCCCTGACCTTTTTCATATCGCCGGCCCGCCAAGCATTGGCTATGCGATTGGCAAAGCTGCGCTGTTTGGCCTGCTTGAACTCTGCATAGGCCTGGATGGTTTTATAAAGGTCCCAAGACTTGGTGCTGGAAACAGGCTGCAACCCCATGGCCTTGCCGATCGCTTCCTTGACTGTGATCTTCCTTGGTGCGTTGCTCCCCGGGTCGCTAATCGGTCGACCGGAAATAGAGGTCTGTCCGGTGGTATGCATCCGGATAGCCTTCAAAGGATTGGAAGCCGCCGTAGGTAGCAAGTATTCCATGGCCCGGAGCTTTTGCCCGGATCGGTATGAATTGGCAGCCGCCTCCAGGTCCTCGATGACCGCCCAGGGAACCCCGATAATCTCGCCTATATTGCTCCCAAGCTGCCCGGTCAAAGATTGGTTGAGTTTCATCTTATCGAATACCGGCAGCTCCATCCCAATAGATCCCCCCAGGGTAAAGCCCATGCCAGCCGGCACACCGTAAACGATCATGTCCCTCATTAAGTGGGCCTGGTCCGGGAGCCAGCTATCGATTAGCTTCTCCTCCCAATCATCCCCGGTGGCCTCTCTTATGATGTGCATGAAGGTCTTATACAGCGGGATGCTCGAAAGCCCGCCGATTACCGCCATGGCGCCTATTGATTTCAAGAGCGCCTTGCGTCCGGGACCGCCCTGTTTATACATCCAGGACCAAAGGTTAATTAAATTGTGAGAGAAGGTCCGGAAGGTGTAGGCCAGGGATCCCCACTTGCCCACATCCCCGCGTAAAGCTTCCGGCCGGTTCGACTTGCCGTAAACAAAGTGGGCATCATTAACAACCGTCTCGGCAAACCGTTTCGCAATCTCATAGGGTGCCTTATCGCCCTTGTCCAGACCGAGCTCAGTCAGGGTCTCGGGCCGCTGGATCTTGCCCGATACGGCAGCCCGGTAAGCTGCAAGTGCCAGTGTCGACCGGTTGAGCCCTTCGGCAAATCCCATAGGCCAGCCCAGGACCCGCATAACCTTGTTGGACGCAGAAAACACGTTGCTTCCGATCTGGCCCCGGACCTCAGTAAGGAAGTTGCTGTCGGTCACGCCCTCCTCGAGGAGCTCATGCAAAAGCCGCTGCTCATCTTCCGGCAGCCGCTTGTTTTTGGTCACAGACGCCACGATCGCATTACCCGAAGCTTTCATGACCATACCGGCAGACTTACCCACTTCCATGCCCAGGCGGGGCCATCCGGCGATAAAGTTTTGCGTGAGGTTTAGCGCAGCCGTCTTGATATTGCCGCCCAAGTACTTGGCGAAGAATACGGCCCGCATGGAGTTAATGACTTGGTCGGCCCAATCAGCATTGGCCATCATATCGTGGATATATTTCCGCATGGCCGCCCAAAGCCGAGGCTTGCCGGTGGCGTCGACTTTGCCAATGGTCACACTCATGTCCCTGGAGGCCTCAACCTTTGTCAGCCACCCGTATAGCCCTGCCTTGTAATCGAACAGCACCCGTTTGATATCGTCGGTCTCATGCCCAAGGATGCCTTTACGATTGATCATATGGGAGCCCCACCCGCGGGATCGGAGTGCATCGGCCGTTGCCTGGGGCAAGATCTCTTTAAAGGCCTGCTGCATTTTTGGATCCGGAACCCGTTTGACGGCTGCGATCATAACGGCTTCGATCGCCTCGGTGGGAATCGGGATGGTAAAAACATCCTCGGGAATTTTTTCCACCTTTCCGATAGTTAGTTCGGCGCCCGGGTATTTCGCCTCGATCTGCTTGAACTTCGACCACTTTTTTAGGTTTACGCCTAAAGGTGCGTTAAAATGCTCACGATATACGACCCTTCGCTCTTTGATGGTGCCGCCGGTGTCCGGGTCCTCGATCTCGGTTTCCTCGATTGCCTGTATATAATGGGATCCGTACCGCAGGTGGGGAAAGTAATTCCTAATGCTGCCCATTTGCCGACGATATTCGTCGATGGTGGTCGG
>JASFER010000013.1:0-43832 GCA_050124755.1 Desulfobacteraceae bacterium | reverse complement strand
ACCGGATATTGCGCCGCAGTGTGCGGGCGTTTTGCGAGCAGGAATTGGGTCCCATCGCAGCGCAGATTGATCAGGAGGCCCGTTTCCCCTGGGAAGTGATGGAGAAAATGGGCTCCTTGGGCTATTTCGGTATTCAGGCGCCTATGGAGCTCGGCGGCGCCGGTCTGGACAGCCTCAGTTACGCCATTACCATTGAAGAGGTTTCTCGGGTCAGTGGGTCCATCGGCCTATGCCTGAGCGTGCATAACAGTGTGGCCCTCTACCCCATCCTGGCTTTTGGAACCCCGGAGCAACATCAACGCTGGGTACCGGCCCTGGCCCAAGGGGAGAAAATTGGCGCGTTTTGTTTGACAGAACCCAACGCCGGCTCGGATGCCGCCGGTATTACAGCCACTGCGCTGGCCGACGAAGACCACTGGTTGGTAAACGCGAATAAGGTTTTTGTCACTAACGGCGGTGTTGCGGATGTTTGCCTGATCTTCGCCCGCACCGACCCGGAAGCCGGTCCCAGGGGGATCAGTGTGGTGGTGGCCGAAAGGGGGTCGCCCGGATTTGTCGTTGGCGATTTGGAGGATCTGTGCGGGATGCGCGCCAATCCGGTCAGTTCCATTCGTTTGTATGACTGCCGGGTGCCCAAAGCCAATCTGCTGGGGCGAACCGGCATGGGGCTGAAAATCGGACTGGCGGCTTTGGATACCGGCCGCATCGGGATTGCCGCTCAGGCCTTGGGAATTGCCCAGGCGGCGCTGGACGAGGCGCTCCTATACGCCAATCAGCGCCGGCAGTTCGGGGTTCCCTTGGCCCGCCACCAAGCCATTCAGATGATGATTGCCGATATGAGCACCCAGGTGGATGCTGCCCGTATGATGGTTTACCGTGCCGCCTGGCTCAAGGACCAAAGCCAGCCGGTCACCAAAGCCGCGGCTCAGGCCAAACTCTTTGCCGCTGAAACGGCCGGCAAGGTTACCGATATGGCTGTCCAGATTCACGGTGGATACGGCTATTCCAAAGCTTATGCAGTGGAACGCTATTATCGTGATGCGCGGGTCACCCGCATTTATGAAGGTACCTCGGAAGTGCACCGCATCGTGATTGCCAGGGAGGCTTTTCAGGAATAATAAGGAAGCCTGAGGCTTGGTTATCAGTTGCGGGTTCTTGGTTCTTGGTTTATGGTTCTTGGTTTATGGTTCATGGTTCTTGGTTTATGGTTCAAGGTTATAAGTTCAGCGTTTCAACCATGAACTATGAACTAAGAACCATGAACATTTAATTTGGAGATGGTATGTCCGTTCATATTATTGTCTGTATCAAGTCGGTGGTGAAAGCGGCGCCTAAAGGGGTGGCCAAGCGTACGCCTGAAAACAGCGAGCTCAATCCCTTTGATCGACCGGCCCTTGAGGCTGCTTTGCAGTTGAAGGAAAGTGTCGGCGGCTCGGTCACCGTCCTTACCATGGGACCGCCGGTCAGCATGGAGGTGCTGGCCGAAGCCCAGGCCATGGGCGTGGACAAAGCCGTCCTCATCAGTGACAGGGCTTTGGCCGAATCCGACACGTTGGTCACATCCAAAGTACTGGCCAAGGCAATTGCCAAGCGGGGCGAATTTGACTTTATTTTTTTCGGAACCCGAACGGCCGACAGCGATACCGGACAGGTCGGTCCACAAACGGCTGCCCTGCTGAATATTCCCTTTGTCAGCCGGATCAAGGAAATTTCTCTAAAAGACGATCACTGGGATGTCCAACGCAGCATGGATGCCTGGGAGGAGAGCTGGCAAGTCACCGCGCCGGCTGCAGTCACCGTCGACCCGCGTGCCTATTCTCCGAGGCCGGTGGGGTTGGTGGGGATTTCTAAGGTCTATGACCAGCCCGATATTGAACAGTGGTCGTTGGTCGACCTGCAGATGGATCCTCAGACGGTTGGCTTGGCCGGTTCTCCCACACGCGTGTCCGCATTGAAGAAGATCAAGCGCAAGCGGGTTTGCGAAATGCTTGAAGGCGAACCTCAAGCACAAGTCGAGGAGTTGATTGCACGGCTGAGCAGCACCGGAGTCATGGGATAGGGCCTTAGGCCCTGGTTCATGGTTCAAGGATCTACATCTAAGCATCAGGAAAAAGAATGACGACAAAAGCGATATGGGTGCTGGGAGATCTTCGCACCGAGCGTCTTTGGAATGAGAGTCTCAAGGTGATGGCCAAGGCCCTGGCATCCGCCGGGGAGACAGAGGCAACTGTGGCTATGGTGCTTATGGGGGCATCGCGTCATGAGCATATCGATCAAAAGCACATCGATCTGACTCCTTGTGTAGCCATGGATGCGGCTGCCGAGCAGGCCCTTTCCCAAGGTGCTCAAAAAGTATACTGCGTCATCCACGACAATTTGGCTGTACCCCGTACCGACGTTTATGCCGGTGTGTTGGAAGCGCTGGTCAAAGCCAGGCATCCCTGGTTGGTTCTCATGGCGTTGAACGATTTCGGGAGGGAGACCGCTGCTTTTTGTGCCCAGCGGTGCAATGCCGGGCTGATTGCCGACTGTGATAAACTGATCCTCAAAAAAGGCCGTGTGGTGGGACGTTGTCCGGCCTGGGGCGGGCAGATTCTTGCCGATATCACCCTGGCCGAGGGGTGGTCCACGGCCTTTGTCACCGTGCAGCCCCACGGGAGAGAAACGGCTGCCGGATCAACCGCAGGGGGAGAGATAGAGCGTGTGGTTCCGGACCGCGTTGATCTTCCTCAGGGAATGCAACTGACAGTGCACCGCATGGAGTCCCTGGAGGCGCGCCGCCTTGAAGACGCACAAACCGTTGTTGTGGGTGGCGCCGGCCTGGGAGATATGCGCGGATTCGGCCTGGTGCGTGATTTGGCCGCTGCGATGGGGGCGGAAGTAGGTGCCACGCGACCACCGGTGCTGCATCACTGGGTGGACGAAGAACGGCTCATCGGCCAGACGGGAAAGACGGTGCGCCCCAAGTTGTTGATTACCATCGGCACATCCGGTGCCATTCAATATACCGCCGGCATTACGGAAGCTGACACCGTCGTGGCCATCAACCGCGATCCTTCAGCTCCGATTTTTCATCATGCCGACATCGGCATCGTGGCAGACGCAGGCACACTGCTGCCGCTGCTTACCCAGCAGGCCAAGCAAGTGTCCATGCGGCGGTTGGCTGATGCGGCTTGCTATCTCGGCGAAGAGAACGTCCAACCCCAGGGAGGTTTTGGCGCCCTGGTGCGTCGGTTGCGGCAGGCCAGGAATTGGTCGGCTGAAGAACTGGCCCGCAAGACCGGCCAAACACCGGACTTCATCATCCAGGTGGAATCGGATCAAATGTCCCCACCGGTGGGTTTTATCATGCGGATGGCCCAGTCCATGGAAGTTGATCCTAGCACCTTTTTAAGCAAAGAGGAACAGGAGACCATTCGCGACCGCCGGGCCCAGGCCTATCATCAACGGACCCAGAATTACAGCTATACCACCCTCACACCCGATGCCGAAAACAGCCATCTGCGCGCTTTTATGGTGACCATCGAGCCGCATCTGGCCCACAAACCGGTGGCCTACAAACATGAGGGCGAAGAGTTTATCTTCGTGATGTCCGGTGATCTGGAATTCACATTGGGATCCAAGGTCCATAAACTCAAAGCCGGCGAATCCATCCATTTCAATTCGGATGTACCCCACAAACTCAAAAGCATTTCCAATGAACCCACTAAGTGTTTGGTTGTTTTGTATACGATTTAGATCACAGGTTTAAGTGTGGCAGCGCTATTTCAAAAGCGAAAATGTGTGTCAAGTATCACTCCGTCATGTCAAGGGGGAAAGATATGGCTATGAATAAAACCACACCACCAATGTCACCCGCCGACAAACTGCGCGCCCTTCTCGCAAAACCCGAGATGATGGTGATCTCCGCTTGCTACGACGCCCTGACCGCCAAACTGGTTGAATTGGCGGGCATGCCGGCGACGTTTATGAGCGGCTTCGGAGTGGCCGCCACGCGGCTGGCCCAGCCCGATACAGGATTGATTTCCTATGGCGAGATGGTGGAGCAGGGCCGTAACATCTGTGGCGCTGTGGATATTCCGGTATTGGGCGATGGAGATACCGGCTTTGGCAATCCGTTGAATATCAAGCGAACGGTGCGCGGTTATCATCAGGTGGGGTTTGCCTGTGTCATGATCGAAGATCAGGTGATGCCCAAGCGCTGCGGCCACACCGAAGGCAAACAAGTCATCGGCCGCTGCGAAGCATTGCAGCGCATTCAAGCAGCTGTGGACGCCCGCGGTGAGGGAGCGGATATCCTTATCATGGCCCGCACCGATGCCCGTGCCGCCCACGGACTGGATGAAGCCATCGCCCGATGCAACGCTTTTGTGAATATGGGCGCCGACATTACCTTTTTAGAGGCGCCCCAAACTGAAGAAGAGATGCACATTTACTGCAAGAATGTCCCGGGACCTAAAATGGCCAACCTGGTGGAACAGGGAAAAACGCCCTTACTTTCACATAAAGCCTTGGAGCAGTTGGGGTATAAAATCGCCGTCTACCCCCTCACCTTGCTCAATGCTTCCGTGGCAGCCATGCAGCAGGCGCTGAAGTGCTTGCAAAAGGGGAATACCGTTACCGGTCTAATGGAATTTAAAACCCTTCAAAAGATCGTCGGCTTTAACGATTACGATGACGAATTGGACGGCTATCGCAAGGCCAAATAGCTTCTAACCCTATTCTTCTTGATAAACCTCAGGATAGAGTTTCCGTGCGCACTGTGGGCAAATACCGTGGGAAAAATCCGCTTCCGAGTGGGTTGCGATATAGTCTTCGATCTGTTGCCACCCCCCCTGATCATCTCGAATTCGTTTGCATGAAGCGCAAATGGGCAATAGGCCGCTCAATCGCTTAACCTCGAGAAGCGCTTTTTCCAATTCGCCGATCAGTTTTTCACGTTCCTTTTTGGCCTGATGTTTGACCAGCGTTATCTCTATGGATGATCTTAATGCGGCGTTATCGTATGGCTTGACCAGGTATCCATATGGATTGGTATTAATGGCACGGTCAAGGACGGCTGGGTCATTCAAGCAGGAAATGAAGATAATTGGAACATCAGACTGCTGCTGGATTATTTTGGCTGCTTCTATTCCATTCATGTCCCCCTCGAGAAGGATATCCATAAGAACAAGGTCCGGTCGAAGCTGGTGCTCGGCCTCGATGGCCTTGGGACCGGAGGGTGCAATGGCACAAACCCCGTAGCCAAAAGATTCCAGACGGGCCTCCAATACAGCCGCCACATTTTTATCATCCTCAACCACGAGGATACTGGCCTTGATTTCTGCGGTGCGATTCGATGGATTGAATATGGAAGGTTGCAATTTTTTTCCTTTGAGTTTCACTAATGTACACATGAAAAGAAGGGACCCAAACTGTTATTTGCTGTTCTGAAGTCAGATTGTTAATGACCTTTAAAAATAAACGCTTTATTTACAATTTGTTACAGCTCCAGGTGGTAAGGGCGTACCGCATGAGCGATTGATCTTCCGTCAGAATTCAACGCTTGAAAAAATGGCACCATGGATACTTGCAATACGCTTGCCAAAATAAATTACTATTATTCCTGTCCATGATGATAAGGCGCGTTGCGGTTGCCCGAATAATCAGATCCAATATCTGCTTGTCGCCCAATGCCCTTGATGCCCTTGACATCTCCTATAGGTTAGCGTTAATAGCCGTTGCATTGTTATAAACCTAACGCGGCCAGTTGCGTCGTTTGACCGAACATACGGAAAGGAATTTTATTGTGGTAAGAATTGAAACCGGCATGGGTGATATCATCGTGGAACTATATGCTGAAAAAGCGCCTAAAACAGTGGCTAATTTTTTGGAATATGTCAGAAATGGTCATTATGACGGCACAATTTTTCATCGTGTCATTGACGGCTTTATGATTCAAGGTGGTGGCATGTCGGCAGATATGACAGAAAAGGCCACAAGCAGCCCCATCGAAAATGAAGCGGATAATGGTTTGAAAAACGAGGCATATACTATTGCCATGGCCAGAACCATGGATCCGCACAGCGCCACCGCCCAATTTTTTATCAATGTTAAAAATAACGATTTTTTAAATCACACGGCCAAGACACCCCAAGGTTGGGGTTATGCCGTCTTTGGTAAGGTTACCAAGGGCCATGGCGTAGTTAACAAAATAAAGGCGGTGGAAACCGGTCGCAGCGGAATGCATGATGATGTACCTGTTGAGCCGATAGAAATTATCAAAGCAGAAATCATTGAAGAATAATGGATGGTTGTGCATTGCCCCTACCGACCAGGGACGATGATACGGGATTCATCCATTTTCTTCTCTTGCGCTTTGCGTTGCATCTCTTGAATTTGATCGATCATCTCGGACAAAGCCTGTTGCATGACATCTGGAAAGGCTTCATAGGCTTCGGACAAGTTGTTGGCCGGCAGTCTTCCCTGCAAAGGTAAAGGGCCTTCGGGGGTCATAATTTGCGTATGGCCGATAAAAATGGGGGATCGGCTGGTATCATCCGACCCATCCGGTTTAATGGGCACCAGGCGCCTAATGGAGGCCACTTTCAGGTCTGAAATGGACTCTTCACGGTAAAGATTGCATTGATCTACCGTAAAATCAACGGTTTGAGAATTTTCAAAATCAGCCATTGCGCACCTCCGAATACCGTGATAATATTTTTTAAAATTTTAGATCTGCACAGCTAATCTTAAGCTACCGGAGTTGTCAATCCTTATTATTATCCGTATATCACCTAACGATGTGTAAGTTTTAGATGTTTGAAGTAATAACGATTAAAGTTCAGCCTTTTTTGGCGAAGAAAAGCAAAACGGCAAGATTATTTTTCTTATCAGAAGAATTTCTAGCCTTCCTGCGATCTTTTTTAGCTTATCAGCATTTATTCGATCGCCTCTTCCGCTTTAGCGGGCTGGTGAATTGGGCATTTTTGATGGAATCACAGATGGACGGACACCGATTCCCGCCTTTGCGGAATAGCAGATCGTTGAGGTGGTCCTTTGTTCAGGAACCGTTGCAATAAACTGAATAAACAGAAAGCAACATCGTTAACATGTACACACGTTAACAAGGCACAGCTTTAAAGGGTAAATGAGCTTGTTCGATGGTCATGTCTCGTGTGTAGTGGCGACCTGAAGTTGGGGACCTATGTTTGACATAATAAGGAGGACGTCACTATGGCTAATGGCACTGTAAAATGGTTCAACGAAAAAAAGGGGTATGGCTTTATTGAACAAGAAGATGGGCCGGATGTGTTTGTGCACCACACGGGTATTAATGCACAGGGTTTCAGAACCTTGAATGAGGGTGACCACGTGACTTTTGATATTGAGGAAGGACAAAAAGGTCTTTCGGCCGTTAATGTGAGGGTTGTCTAGAAGCTATCTCAAAAAACGGATTTTGGCCCAAGATGTTTGCGGGTCCGGGTTTCGAAGCGCAGGCATACACCGGTATGTTTAGGATTCGAAACCCGGACCCAACAGCCGGCTTGGGTTAAAAGACTTTTTAAGATAGCTTCTATTTTCTTGCATCAGACAGCCAAGCTGTAAAGCAGTCGAATCTCTTCAGCCCACAGTTCATTATTTGGCGTTTCGAGAATCAAAGGCATATCGTCGAATCGTGGGTCTTCCATGATAAATCGAAACGGGTCCAACCCCAATGTGCCTCGGCCGATACTTTCGTGGCGGTCCACGCGGCTTCCCATCTCCTTTTTACAATCATTCAAATGCAGTGCCCGCAGGAATTTAAGGCCCACAGTGCGGTCAAAACCATCGATGGTGGCTTGATAGCTCGCGCGGGTTTTGATGTCATAACCGGCGGTGTAGCTGTGGCAGGTGTCTAAGCATACGCCGACTCTATCGGTATCTTCCACTTGATCTATTATTTCGGCCAGGTGTTCAAATCGATAACCCACATTGCTGCCCTGTCCGGAGGTGTTCTCTATGACGGCTGTGACGCTCTGAGTTTCCGCCAGGGCCATATTGATGGATTGGGCGATGCGTTTAAGACTCTCGGATTCGGAGATTTTGCGCAAGTGGCTGCCCGGATGAAAATTGAGATATTTTAAACCCAGTTGTTCACAGCGCTGACATTCATCCAGGAATGCAGCCCTTGATTTGGATAATCCCTCTTTTTCAGGATGGCCCAAATTGATCAAATAACTGTCATGGGGAAGGATATGCTCCGGTGAATACCCCAATTCCTCGCAATTGCGTTTAAAGGCTTCGATGCTTTTGGGTGACAAAGGTTTGGCTTTCCACTGGCGCTGGTTTTTGGTAAAAACGGCAAAAGCCTTGGCTCCGATCTTGTGGGCGTTCAAAGGGGCATTTTCAATACCCCCGCCGGCGCTTACATGGGCTCCGATGAATTTCATAAAAAAGATCTCCTTCGAGTATCGCTCTAAAATAGCCATGAACAGGCACAATTCAAGTTCATCGGTTGACCGCGTTTTGAAAAATTGCTAGAACAGTACAAGCTTATCACACCACTTGACCCATAAAGGAATCCACCGCAATGACGCTGTTCAAGGGCATTTCATACAATTTTCGGGGTTTGATGCTCGGCCTTAAAACCCCCTCTCTATTGATGTTGGGTTTTGTCCGCATGGCGGTCATCCTGTTTCTATCCCTCATTGCAATCGGATTGGTGCTTTCCAAATACCAGGAGATTACCAGTTTGATATGGTCTCAGCCTGACAGCCTCTGGATCCTTTGGTTGTGGCATGTGGTTTCCTGGCTTCTGGCCCTGCTGTTGGCGGCCATATCTACACTTTTGGCATTTTTGATATCTCAAATTTTGTTCAGCATCGTGATTATGGATTATATGTCGCGCATCACCGAGCGTCTGTCCACCGGGTCGGAGGCCGCGCCGCCAAGCATGCCTTGGCCCTCCTATTTCATCTATCTGCTGAAACAAGAGGTCCCAAGAGCCGTTGTTCCCATAGTGATATCCATGGGGCTTATGCTTGTCGGCTGGTTCACGCCCTTATCTCCCATTTTGACCATCTTGTCTCCCATACTCGCCGGAATTTTTTTGGCGTGGGATAATACAGATCTGGTGCCGGCAAGGCGGCTGGAGCCGTTTCGCAATCGATTACGGTTTTTAAGGCAAAATTTAAGATTCCATTTGGGTTTCGGGTTGGGATTTCTAATTCCTGGCCTGAATATTCTTCTTCTCTCATTTGCCCCTGTGGGGGCCACACTCTTCTATGTTGAAAACATCGACTCAGCGCCTTCTTCTTCTATTGAAAATCTTGGATGACCTCTTTTAACGATTGAACCAAGGGCCCAATGGATGTACGGTGTTCGGGTGGAACCATGAGTACGGGAAAGGATCGGTTAAACAGCATCCTCTTTGAGGGAAGGATGGCCTGGCCGTGCGTGTAGGACCTGCGGTTTGTGGTATCCATGATAAATCGGAGCACATCAATGAAATTTCCGCTTCCACCAGGTTGGTCGATCGCCTCGAGGTATTGCATGATGACATTATTGATTGAAAGCATCAATGACGGCATTTGTGCTTCACCATGCAAACTGCAATCGGATGAAGAGAGCATGGCGCGGCAGCCAAATGGCCTTTTGGGATAGATTGAGCAAAGATCATCTTCCAGCAGGGGGCATAAACCGGCCATCGGGTCATTGGTCTCCTCCGGAAGCACCTCTCCCAGCGCGCACATAGCGACCATCTGATTGATGGTCATCTTGGGCTGATAGCGTTTTGGCGGTGCCGATGAAACCTTAGCCTCGAGCCACTCTGTATGATCTTGGGAGGCGAGGTGATTATAAATCAACAGCACTTCCATGGTCGTGGCGGTTGCGTTACAAGTGCAGCAGGCGGCACACCCTTTTTGACAGGCGGATTGGATATTCGACGTATACGCGTCGTAAATACAGTAGATTTCTTCCAGCAATTTGAGTCGTTTTTCAACATTCATGGCGGCTCGGGATCTTTATTTTTTTGCGGACCTATCAACCAAAATAAGGTTCAGCGCTTATTTTAAAAGGCATATGTCGCATGAAATTATAGTATAAAGTTTAAAGTATAAAGTTTAAACTTTATACTTTAATCTTAAAACTGGCGTAGCTGCGGTATTGATTATTAGAAGATGGGCGAGTTATATGCTTTAAAATCCATTCAATTAAGGAAGAGCCTATTGAAAACGCATCGACACCCGTGGATCATCGCTCACCGCGGTGCACGCGATCAGGCGCCGGAAAATACCTGTTCCGCCTTGGAACAGGCCTTGAAATATGACATCGACGGTATTGAGTTTGACGTTCAAATGAGCGCGGACGGCGAACCGGTGCTTTACCATGATCGTACCCTTATTAAGGTAGGGGGCGGTCGAAAGCGCGTAGCCGATCTGGAGGTGGCCGAGCTTCAAGAGATCGATTGGGGCGAGTGGTTTCACCGCCGGTTTTCTGGTGAACCGCTGCCCACCCTGGCACGGGCTTTATCTATGGTCGCTCGATGCCCCAACATGTGTATCGAAATCAAGTCGCACCCCGCAGACCAGGCTTCCGGGCATGTTAATAAACTTATCGAAAAGATTATCGAACACATCAATCAGCCGGATGTGAAACCATTCAAGAACCATTTGCTGATACTCTCCTTCGATCCCCATGTTTTGGCCCGGGCCTACAAAATGGAGCCGGAAGTGCGCTATGTGCTTAATTTGCCCGCAGACTGGCAGCCGGATAAGATTCCGCCTTCCCAACATTTATGGGCGGTAGATGTTCGCATCAGTAAATTGTCACCATCGCTGACGCATTGGGCTCACCAACGTAAGCTAAAGCTATTCACCTATACCTGCAACGGTCCGCGCCAGGTGAATAAAGCCCTGAATTTGGGAGTGGACGCCATTATTACAGATAGGCCGGCGTGGTTGGTGAATTTCTTGGGTCGCCGATGATCCGATTTGACATCACCGATGGGCTCGGATATGGTTTGCAGATTATTTATAAGGAGTATCCATGGAGCAAAACAAAAACCAAACCGCCCATATCGATCCGGTGCGGTTAACCTACAAAAGCCGATTCAAATTCAAATGCCATCCGGGTGTGTCCTGCTTTACCGAATGTTGCCGGGGGACCAATATTATTCTGACACCCTATGACACCATTCGCCTGAAGACGCGACTGGATTTGCCCTCGGACCGGTTTCTGGCCATTTATACTGAACCGCATTTGTTGGAAAAAACAGATATCCCCGTGGTCACCCTAAAGCATCTGGATGACGGCAGGGAATCGTGTCCTTTTGTGCGCGAGGATGGTTGCATTCTGTACGAGGATCGGCCGACGGCCTGCCGCTATTACCCGTTGGGTGTGGCTGCTTTGCAGCACAAAGAGGGTGCTGACGATGAGGGCTTCTTTTTCTTTGTTAACGAACCACATTGCAAGGGGTTTGATGAGGATTGCCAATGGACGGTTGAGGAATGGCGTGAAGACCAGGGGGTGGATCTGCGCGACGAAGTAAATGCTGAGTGGACCGACCTTGTGGTCCATAAACGCTCTTTTCCCCCCAGCATTAAACTCACCAAGCAGGCCAAGCAGATGTTTTTCATGGTCAGCTATGATATTGATAAATTTAGAAGATTTGTTTTCGATAGCACGTTTCTGGAACGTATGCCGGTTGACGATGAGACCCGGAAAAAGTTGGAAACAGATGATGTGGCATTGCTAAAATTTGGCGTGAACTGGCTCAAGTCCATTTTTTTCAAACCCAAAGATCCGGTCACCGGTGAAGATATTTCCGAACACAAGAATTCCAACTAGTAGCCCAAAAACCCACAAGGAATTGATCCAAAGCCGGACCTAAAGGTCCCGGGAGCTTTATTGCCGCGGTTCCACCAGCCGGGCGACCAGCCCTCCGCAACTGGTGCAAACTCCCTTCAGGGATAGCGCCCCTTTCTCTATTTTGCCTACGGCTTCACCCATGGACGTAGTCTTCATGCAGTTCACACACCAGACGTTGTTCAAGATTAAAAGTCGTTGTTTGGCCGGGATGGCATTCCAAAATTTTTTTGCTTGTGGTGTCAGATCCATTGTTATTCACCAAATCAGGAGCCGCCTGTGGAACTTTCCATTCTTGGCTAAGATGCATTTTGGTCGTAATAGAAAATAATAAAAACAGCTGGTTAACAACTTATAGGAGGTCAAAGGGGGTGCTGTCAAGGTGTTTGATTTATTCATTTTTGGGGTGCATGTTGCAGCTTGCATCCGGCTATGCGGTAGTGCTATGGTAGTTTTTACCACTTATTAAAGCTAACGACGCCTGAGGTTATGAGGAGAACCATATGGATATTACCATTAATATAACCGATCATCCCAAACCGAAACCTGATCAGAGCAAGCTGGGTTTCGGCACCCATTTTACCGATCATATGTTCAACATGGATTATACTTCCGATTTGGGCTGGCACAATCCCCGGATTGAGCCTTATGCCCCCCTTATCCTTGATCCCGCCACCATGGTGCTTCACTACGGGCAAGGCATTTTTGAAGGTATGAAGGCTTATCGAACCGGCAGCGGTGATGTTCAACTCTTCAGACCCAGGGACAACTTCACGCGATTGAACTATTCCGCCCGAAAATTGTGCATGCCTGAACTCAATGTTGATCTGGCGCTAAAGGCATTGAAAGACCTGCTGGGGATTGAAAAGGACTGGGTGCCCGGTGCTCCTGGTACATCGTTGTATATCAGGCCCACCATGATTGCCACTGATCCATTTTTGGGCGTTCGTGCTTCCCATACCTATCGCTTTTATATCATCTTGTCGCCGGTGGGCGCTTACTATGCCGAAGGATTCAATCCCATTAAAATACTGGTGACACGGGAACATGTTCGGGCCGTGCGAGGCGGCGTGGGCGATACCAAAACCATGGGAAACTACGCGGCAAGTCTGCTTGCCGGGCAAAAGGCAGCCGAAGCCGGTTATACACAGGTTTTGTGGCTGGATGGTGTCGAGCAGAAATATGTAGAAGAAGTTGGATCCATGAACATTTTCTTTGTCATTAATAACGAGCTCATCACCCCGGAACTCAGCGGAAGCATCCTGCCGGGGATTACACGTGATTCAGTGCTTGAGTTGGCCGGGCAGTGGGGGGTGACCGTCCGTGAGCAGAAGATTGCCATCGATGATGTGCTGGAAGCCCACAGAGCCGGCACCTTGACGGAAGTATTTGGTTCCGGAACGGCTGCCGTGATCTCTCCTGTAGGCGAGTTGAAATATGAAGAGAATATACTGGCTATTGGCGATGGAGGCGTCGGTCCCATGGCACAAAAATTTTTCGATGCCGTAACGGACATTCAGTACGGAAGAGCAGAGGATGTGTTGGGTTGGATAGAGCCTGTTTAGAAGCGGTTTCAAAACCTTCAGGGTTTGAAACCCCTTCTAGTAGACCGCATAATATAAAGCAGTATTTCAATTAAAAGGGAGTGATCATGAAGGTACGCAAAGCTGTTTTTCCGGTAGCAGGGTTGGGAACTCGTTTTTTGCCGGCAACCAAGGCAATGCCCAAAGAGATGCTCCCGGTGGTGGACAAGCCACTGATCCAATATGCAGTGGAGGAAGCCCTGAATGCCGGTATAGAAGACATCATTTTTGTTACGGGAAAAGGCAAGCAGGCCATAGAAGATCACTTCGATCATGATTGTGAACTCGAACATACCCTCATGGCCCGTAACAAGGAAACCCTTTTGAGAGAGATCACAACTCTGGTTCCTGAATCGGGCACCCTGGTTTACACACGTCAAAATGAACCCCTGGGCCTTGGCCACGCCATTTGGTGTGCCCGAAATGTGGTGGGCGACGAACCCTTTGCCGTCCTGTTGGCGGATGATTTGATTAAAGCCCGGACGCCTGTCCTCAAGCAAATGATGAACCGTTTTGATGAGGTTCAAGCTTCAATGGTGTGTGTCGAAGAAGTCGACAAACAAGCCACCGCCAGCTATGGTATTGTCGACGCTGATGCACCTAACGACGGCTTGACCGCAATTCGCGGTCTGGTTGAAAAACCCAAACCCGAAGATGCGCCCAGCAATCTGGCCATCATTGGGCGCTATATTCTGACACCTGGAATTTTTGATATTCTGGCAAACAAAGAGACAGGCGCCGGCGGAGAAATCCAAATCACCGATGCCATGGCGCGGCTGCTCAGCACCCAGTCGATCTATGGTTTTCAGTATGAAGGCACCCGCTTTGACTGCGGAACCAAGGTCGGGTTTCAAATGGCCAACCTCTCCTTTGCATTGGATCGCCCGGATATGCGTGCGCGACTGACGCCGTTTATAGAAAAATTGACTAACGTTTAAACGTTTAGTTGTTTGGTGTTCTTAATTAGGTGCTTTACGCCCGCATTACGGGTGGTCGGCGACCAATCCTTTTCCAATCCGTAAACCCTATGGTTGCAAAAGTCGGAGGGCTTCAGAGCCAAGGCGCCGAGGGTGAAGCCGTAGTAAGCTACTGCGAACCCTCGGCAACGCCGGATCTGAAGTCCTCCGGCTTTCCCGTAGGGTAAAAAAGATGGCATATAATAGACCCGATCCTCAAGTTAACCAAAGGTTTGTTCCTCGACTGAGTCTCAAATGCCATGTCAGTTCAATGCACATAAGGCTTTTTAATCTTTTTGCCATCTTTTTTTATACAGCTATAGGGTAAAAGCCACCGGATCTTCCTTTGGTGGCTTTTATATTTATCTCGGTTAATCCATAGTTTGGACCTCCCGGCGCAAGTATGAACCGTACCGCTTATTCTTGAATATGGGATCATTGGGCATTAGAATTATCGGATAACCTCAGCATAAGCGAGTCAGTACCATGTCAAACCATTTGCCAACCATCACACAAATGCCTCACCCCGGAGAAAGGCGGCTATGCTTTAAAGGGGACCGTATAACGTTTTATCTCACCACTGAGCCGGCAGTGGAAGGTCGCGCATTTGTGCGCACCAATATCGGTCATGCCGCCATCATTCGTCGAGAGATCATTGAATGGGTGGAGCGCAACGAACCGATCATGGCACGCGAATGGTTTGACGTCGTCATGACTGAAGTTGCACCCGGTAAGTATGAGGCGGTGATCGGTCTGACCGAGGTGGGCCATTTTGAAGCCAAATGTCTTTTTATTCCTGAAGGCCGGGATGAACCGCTCTGGCCGCCCGGCCCCAATGCGGCCGTCAATGTTGAACCGGCCCATACCTGTTGCGGCAATATCATCTACAATGCCTTTGTCCGCCAGTTCGGTCCCGACAAAAACAACGGCGATAAGCGGGAGGCCCCAGACGCTCAATGGATTCAAAACCTGGATCAGGCTGGTTATGCGGTAATTCCGCCGTCTGGTACTTTCCGCGATTTGATTGCCGAATTGGACTTTATCATGGGCCGGTTGGGTTGCCGCTATCTCCAATTGCTGCCCATTCATCCTACTCCCACAACCTATGGCCGCATGGGGCGGTTCGGCAGTCCTTATGCCGCTTTAAGTTTTACCGAAGTAGACCCGGCACTGGCGGTGTTTGATCCCAAGGCCACACCCCTTGAGCAGTTTTTAGAGTTGGTGGATGCCGTGCATGCCCGCAACGGCAAAATACTCATCGATACCGCCATCAATCACACCGGGTGGGCTGCCCGGCTCCATGCCACCCACCCCCAGTGGTTGGCCCGCAATGCGGAAGGCGAAATTCAGAATCCCGGTGCTTGGGGTATTGTGTGGGAGGATTTAGCCCGTTTGGATTACCGGCATAAGGCGCTGTGGCAGTATATGGCGGATGTGCTGCTCACCTGGTGCCGCAGGGGAGTGGACGGATTTCGTTGTGATGCCGGGTACATGATTCCCCTGCCCGCCTGGCAGTATATGGTCGCCAAGGTGCGGGACCAATTTCCCGATACCCTGTTTTTTCTTGAAGGTTTGGGGGGCAAAATTTCGGTTACCCGCGATCTGCTCAATCAGGCCAATTTTAACTGGGCCTACTCGGAGTTGTTTCAGAATTACGATCGTTCACAAATTGAACACTACCTGCCGGGTGCCATCGATATATCATCCACCGATGGGGTTACGGTCCACTTTGCCGAGACCCACGACAACAACCGGCTTGCCCAGACTTCGGAGGCTTATGCTCGCATGCGTACAGCCCTGTGCGCCTTGCTCTCCCCTTTTGGCGCATTTGCTTTTGCCAATGGCGTGGAGTGGCTGGCCACCCAAAAGATCGATGTACATGATGCCTGCAGCCTTAATTGGGGGGCGGTGAAAAACCAGGTGGACGCCATCGGCCGGATGGCGCATCTATTGAAAACCCATCCCGCTTTTGGCCGGTCCGTGGAATTATCGTTGATCAGCCGTGGTGAGGGAAACTTCATTGCATTGTTGCGACGACATAAGCCTACCGGTCAAGGTTTATTGGTGCTCGCCAATTTGGATTGGGAACATGGGGTTAGCGCCGGGTGGGATCGAAAATACATTGAGTGGGTGGACGACCATCCGGTGGACCTGCTCACCAGTCGTCCCGTGACGATTCAAACCGAGGAGGGACGGCAATGCTTGTCATTAGCAGCCGGGCAGGTTCTTTGCCTTACCCATGCCCATGATGCCGCAACCGTCAACAGGCAGCCCCCCTCGGGTATGCCCAATGCCGTCGTTCGACAAAGATTGCGGGCCAAGGCGCTGGAGGTGTTGCGCTACTATGAGTATAAAGATGGTCGGGATCTGAACAAAGCTGCTGATGAGCTGGAAAACGATCCGGTGGATTTTTGCCGCCGGCACAATCCACACAGCCGGGAATCACGGGTGATCTTGTGGGATTATCCTGCCGATTTACGGCGACAGGTGATGGTGCCGCCGGGCTATCATCTGCTGGTGCGCGCCCCCCACCATTTCCAACTGCGCATTGTCGATCAGGATCGGGTCATGGCCATTGAAACCAGCTTGTTCGACCGGGATGCCCGTCCCTTTGTCCTGGTACAGCCGCCGGCCGTTGGTGATGCCCATCGCCTGCGGCGCATAGAAATCACCGTCTATGCCCCGGAGGGCGCGATTCACGCCTCAAGCCGGTTGCTCTGTCTCAGCGATGGGACAAAGGCGAAGGTCCGGACCGCTTTCTCCCGGCAGGCGTGTTACGATCTTCCGCTGCTGGTTCTGGACACCGACGGGCGCGGGGCCATGATGCGGGTGCACAGCGACTGGAGCCGGCTGGAAAGTCGCTATGATGCTTTGCTGGCGGCCAATTTAAACCCGCAATATCCCGAGGACCGCCGAATACTGTTCACCCGATGTCGCGCCTGGATGGTTTACCAGGGCCATTCCCAGCAGATCGGCATCGACTGCCTGGAAGCGTTTTCCGTTGACAGTGAAGGGGCGGCTTGCTGGGCCTACCAACTTCCCACAGGGCAGGGTGAGCACATCGGCTTGCAAGTTCGTGCCCAAATGCTCGCAAATCCGGTCAACACCGTTCAACTCCGTTTTCTGCGCCTCAACAGTCGGCCGGAGCACTCCGAGTTGGATGACAGGCGAGCCGTTCAGCTCATTTTGCGTCCGGACATCGAGGACCGTAATTTTCATCACACCACCAAAGCCTACACAGGACCCGAACACCACTGGCCTGAAGCCGTGGAACCCGGTGACAACGGTTTTACTTTCCAGCCCGCACAGCGTCACGGACTTCGCGTTGAAATGGATAACGGCCGGTTTGTTGAAGAGCCGGAGTGGTACTACATGGTGCACCGCCCCATGGAAGCCCAACGGGGTTTGGAGGCGGATTCGGACCTCTTCAGCCCAGGTTATTTTCTGAGCCCTCTATTGGGGGGGGGCACCGCCACGCTGACCGCAAGGGCCGTCAACGGAAGGGTCCGGGCATCGTCAAAGCCACCCGCCCCGGCTGCGCCTGTTTATCCATCGCACGTACAGGAAGATCGATCACTGGAAGAAGCCCTGCGGTCGGCGCTTGACCAATTTGTGGTCCGCCGGGGAGATGATCGAACCGTCATTGCCGGTTACCCCTGGTTTCTCGACTGGGGCCGCGACACACTGATTACCGCCCGCGGTTTGGTGGCCGCCGGCCGGTGGGATGCGGTGCGGGCGATTCTAAAGCAGTTTGCCGGATTTGAGGCGCAAGGCACACTGCCCAATATGATACGCGGTAACGATGCCGGCAACCGTGATACCTCCGACGCACCGTTATGGCTTTTCACGGTGTGCGCCGACTTGACCGAGGCCATGGGATCAACCGATTTTCTAATGAACGACTGCAACGGTCGCAGCTTGAAGCGGGTGTTGATGGACCTGGCCGCCGCCATCATAAACGGTACGCCGAACGGCGTCATCATGGATGTTCAATCGGGGTTGATTTTCAGCCCATCCCATTTTACATGGATGGATACCAACTTTCCGGCCGGTACGCCCAGGCAGGGTTATCCCATTGAAATTCAGGCCCTGTGGTACGCGGCCCTCCGGTATTTGGCCGCATTGGAAGGCGCACAAGGGGCCCAATGGGCGGAGTTGGCTGAAAAGGTTCGCGCCGGCATTCACCGGCTTTTCTGGCAACCTTCCCTGGGTTATCTGTCGGATTGCCGCCACTGCCGGCCCGGTCGGCGTGCTGAAGATGGGACGGCCGATGATGCCTTGCGGCCCAATCAACTGCTGGCCATTACCCTGGGGGCGGTGACGGACAAGTCCATTTGCAGAAGCATTCTGGATGCTTGCCAGGCCTTGTTGGTTCCCGGCGCCATTCGCAGCCTGGCCGACCGTGCGGTGAAGATGCCCTTACCGGTAAAGCATCATGAGGTTCTTCTGAACGATCCTTATGCACCTTACTGGGGTACCTATGCCGGTGACGAAGATACCCGGCGCAAACCGGCCTACCACAACGGAACGGCCTGGACCTGGCCCTTTCCGTCGTTTTGCGAAGCTTGGGTACGCGTTTACGGCCCGGCCGGTATCCCCGCCGCCCGGGCCTGGCTCTCCAGCACTGTATCGTCGATGAACGCGCATTGTATCGGGCAGGTGCCTGAAATCATGGACGGCGACGCCCCTCACACCCAGCGCGGATGCGATGCCCAGGCCTGGGGTGTCAGCGAATTGCTGCGGGTGTGGCTCAAATTGAAAGATATGGCTTGACAATATGTGAACCGGCATTAAAATGCCACATTTTCATTGCCAAACGTCATTTTTTGGCTAAAATTGAAGGAACCGAACTGGGGCATCCAAGCGCAAAAGCTGATCGACCTCTTTTCTCATCCGGCACTTCGATATCACGGCTTCGGAGGTTTACTCCAACACCCCAAGAATAGGTTTGAATCCGTCCACGACGTAAAACCAGATTTTCACAAGCACCCGCAGCATCCGTGCGTTGCCGGGTAAGGAGGAAAAATGACCGTTAAAAAACAATACCTGAAAACCAAACCCTATTGCAAAGTAACCTTTCGGCTGGACAAGCAAAGCGCCGGCGGTGCGCACCAGGTTGCCATTGCGGGAGACTTCAATGCATGGGCAACCCAAACCACTCCCATGAAAGCGCTGAAAAGCGGTGATTTTACCGCCACGCTAAACCTGCCCAAGGGCCGCGAGTACCAATACCGCTATGTTGTCGACGGCCACTTCTGGATGACCGACCCATCGGCCGATAAACGGATTTATTGTGAATTCGCCAATGCGGAAAATGCAGTGGTGGTGGTTTGACAGTGAGGTGAAAACAGCTTGAACCATTCGATTCTCAACGACATTTGATCTCCTGCGAGGTGTAACTCATGAAGCATCTTCAAGCTTTTCAGGTATTTCCCAAACTTCCCGAATCCCTCGGCTTCTTAGGTGTCCTGTCGCGCAATATGTGGTGGGCGTGGAAGTCGGATGCCATCGAACTGTTTCGACGCATCGATCCCAGGCTTTGGGAGGATTCGGGGCGCAACCCCATTGTTTTTGCCACCAAAGTCTCCCAGGAGCGCCTGCAAAAATTGTCCCGGGACGACAGCTATCTGGCCCACTTGGAGCGGGTTCAATCCAACTTTAAAGCGCGGGTGCTGGCCGGAACCGGTTTCGGGGAGTTGCCCCGGGACGGCAAAGGGCGGATCTGCTATTTTTCCATGGAGTTCGGTATCCATGAAAGTCTGCCCATATTCGCAGGGGGTTTGGGTGTGCTGGCCGGCGATCACCTCAAATCGGCATCCCATTTGGGGCTGCCGTTAACGGCCGTGGGATTGTTGTACCGACAGGGCTATTTTCAGCAATATTTGGACCAAAGCGGCTGGCAGCAGGAAACCTTCCCCGAAACCGATTTTTACACACTGCCCATGATGCGGGTGAAAAACAGCGATCAAAGCGATCTGCGCATTTCCATTTCCGGTCCGCAGGGCGACATTCAGGCAGATGTCTGGAAAATTATGATCGGTCGCGTCACCTTGGTGTTGCTGGATACCAACCTGGCTGGCAATCCGCCGGCCGTGCGGGAAATTACATCACGTCTCTACAACGCGGAACCGGGTTTCCGTTTGGCACAGGAGGTGCTGCTGGGCATAGGCGGCATGCGCGCCTTGAAGGCCATGGGCATCGAACCTGTGGTTTGTCATATGAACGAGGGCCATAGCGCATTTGCCAACATTGAACGGTTGGTTCAAACCATGAGCGCCTACAACCTTGATCTTCCCGCAGCCATCGAGGTGGTTGCCCGCACATCGGTGTTTACCACCCACACACCGGTGGCGGCCGGCCACGATGAGTTTCCCGTGGACAGCGTACGTCCTTATCTCAAGCCGCTGGCCCGGCAGCTCGGGTTGCCCATCGATGATCTGCTGGCCTGGGGGCAGGCCAACGGCAAAGCTCCCCATGGACCATTCTCCATGTTCATTTTGGGGCTTCATCTTTCCCAATACTGCAACGGGGTGAGCCGGTTGCACGGAGAGGTGGCCAGGCGCATGTGGTCCCATGTGTGGCCCCAACGGGACGACAATGACTCCCCCATCACCCACGTAACCAACGGCATCCATATATCCAGTTTTATCGCTCCGGAAATTGAATCCCTGTTTGAGCGCTATCTCGGTCCCCAATGGTATTCCGCCAGCCGCCGTCAGGAGAACATCGAACGGATCGACGAAATTTATGACGAGGAGTTGTGGCAGGCCCATGAGATGATTCGTACCCGACTGGTCAGCCAGGCGCGGGATCTCATAGTACAGCAGTACGGACGCCGCAATGCGCCTTCCTCAGTCATGCGGGAAGCGGAAAGCGTTCTGGATCCGAATATACTGACCATCGGGTTTGCCCGGCGCTTCGCCACTTACAAACGGGCCAATTTGATCCTCCAGGATCCGGAACGATTGATTGCCATCCTTAAAGACAAGGATCGCCCCGTTCAGATGGTCTTTTCCGGGAAAGCCCATCCGGCGGACAACGAGGGCAAGGAGTTGATCCGGCGTATCCTTGAGTTTGCCCGTCAACACGGGGTGCGCAGCCAAATGGTTTTTTTGGAGAATTACAGCATGCACATTGCCCGGCACCTGGTCCAGGGCGCGGATGTGTGGCTCAACACGCCCCGCCGCCCCTATGAAGCCTGCGGCACCTCCGGCATGAAAGCCGCCATTAACGGCGTGTTGAATCTGAGCATTCTGGACGGGTGGTGGTGTGAAGGCTACACGCCGCAAACAGGTTGGAGCATTGGGGACGGCCAGGAATATGACGATGCGGGCTATCAGGACGCCGTGGAGAGTCAGGCGCTGTATAACCTGCTGGAAGATGACGTGATTCCAGCCTTTTACGATCGCGGCAGCGGTAATATGCCGTTGCAATGGATTTCAAAAATGAAGGCCTCCATGAAGATGGCCATGCAGGATTTTTGCAGTCACCGCATGGTCCAGGAATACCATGACCGGTTTTACACGCCGGCCTTGCGCCGTCGCCGGGAATTGCTGGCCGACAATGCCGAGGAGGCCAGAACCTTGAGTGTGTTGCACGCTGATCTCAAGAAGTCCTGGAATGAGATACGGTTGGATCTTCCCCATCGGGATCTGGATGGCCCCTTTCAGGTGGGGGATTCCTTCCGCATCACAGTGCAGGTTCATCTGGGCCGCATCCAGCCCGATATGGTGGACGTGGAACTCTACTACGGACAGATTCAATCCCTGGGCAAACTGGTGCAGGGACGCACCCAGATCATGGAGATAGCCGAAGATAAAGGCGGCGGAAACTATTTATATCGCTGCACGGTGGCTTGTGAGGACTCGGGACGCTACGGATTCACGGCCCGGGTCGTGCCACGGGCCGACGATTGGATTAAGTATACGCCGGGGCTACTCACCTGGGCCTAACCGCTGCACGGGCCGGAGGACGCCATATCCGGTGTTGCCGGAGGTTCGCAGTAGTGGGACTACGGCTTCACCTCCGGTCGCCTTGGCTATGGCGCCCTCCGGCCCGTGCAGCCTCCGTTTCTGGCCGGTGAAGGCCATATCCGGTGTTGCCCGAGGTTCGCAGTAGTGGGACTACGGCTTCACCTCCGGTCGCCTTGGCTATGGCGCCCTCCGGCCCGTGCAGCCGTCGGTTCTGTCCGGAGGACGCCATATCCGGTGTTGCCGGAGGTTCGCAGTAGTGGGAAGATACTAAATAAGGGTAGAAAGTGATATGGCCGCCGAACAAAAGAATCCTCGGGTATTGATCGTCACTCCGGAGGTGACCTACCTGCCGGACCGCATGGGTAATCTGGCCAATTTCCTCACTGCCAAAGCGGGCGGTCTGGCGGATGTATCCGCCGCGTTGATCAGCGCGCTGTTCCACCAGGGTGCCGATGTGCATGTGGCCCTGCCGGACTATCGGTCGATTTTTAAGAATCGGCTGGCGCCCTTTCTCAGAAAAGAGCAACGCACACTTCGCCAGGTCATGCCCGATGATCGTGTGCATCTGGCCGAGGACCGCGCATTTTTCTACTTGAACCGTGTCTATTCCAGTTATGGCGGCGAAAATACCCGCATCGCCCTGGCGTTTCAGCGTGAAGTGATCAACAACATCATCCCACGGGTGCAGCCGGATCTGATTCACTGCAATGACTGGATGACGGGCCTGATTCCCGCCTTGGCCAGGGAAATGGGCATCCCTTGCC
This sequence comes from Desulfobacteraceae bacterium, assembly GCA_050124755.1. Lineage (GTDB taxonomy): Bacteria > Desulfobacterota > Desulfobacteria > Desulfobacterales > Desulfosarcinaceae > JARRKU01. The sequence goes on along the minus strand of JASFER010000013.1, from coordinate 20,727 downwards.
TGTTCACGATCCATAACATCCACACCGTTAAAAGCACCTTGGCGCAAATCGAAGACCGCGGCATCGATGCAGCCGCTTTCTGGAATCACCTTTACTACACCGACTATGCCGACAACTACGAAATGGCCAGAGACAACATTCCGGTGGACTTTCTGGTCAGCGGCGTGTTCGCCGCTCACTTTGTCAACACCGTCAGCAAGCATTTCCTGGAAGAGATCGTCCAGGGCCGCCATAATTTCATCGAAGGCTACCTGCGTCGGGAACTGACCAACAAGGTGGGTGCAGGATGCGCCACCGGCATTCTCAATGCACCCGATCCGGGGTTTGATCCCATGGCGGATGAATATCTTCCGGTTCCCTATAACGCAGACGACCACACCACGGCGAAAAAGCAAAACAAGCGTGCCCTTCAGAAGATGCTCGGCCTGATCGAGGATGAAAAGGCGCCCGTCTTCTTCTGGCCCTCCCGTTTGGACCCGGTTCAAAAAGGTTGCCAGTTGCTGGCCGATATCTTTTACCGGATGATTTCCAAATTCTGGAATCGTAACCTTCAAGTGGTGTTTGTCGCCAATGGCGACTACCAGTACGTTTTTCGCGATATCGTCAACCATCACCATTTTCATCAACGGGTGGCCGTGTGTGATTTTTCAGAACGGTTGGAGCATATCGCCTACGGTGCCGCCGACTTTGTGCTGATGCCCTCACGCTTTGAACCGTGCGGACTTCCCCAGATGATCTGCCAGCTTTATGGCGCATTACCGGTGGCCCACGATACAGGAGGTCTTCATGACACCATTGTGCATTGGAACGGTGAAGGCGACAGCGGCAGCGGTTTTCTATTCGAAACATACGATGCCGGCGGATTGATGTGGGCCATAACCCAGGCGATGGACTTTTATGCGTTACCGGAAGAAAGAAAACAAATACACATTCGCCGTATCATGCACCAAGCCAGGGGGACATTTAACCACGATGTGAATGCCCGCGAGTATATCCGCTTGTATGAGAAGATGTTGGCCAGACCATTGTTTCACTAAACCCTAACGTTGCATAAAAAAATGTCCATCGATTCTCACCAAAACCGTTTGGAACTTCTGCTCAGGGAAGATCCCTTCCTGGAGCCGTATCGCGCTGTGCTGCTGCGCCGTCTGAGGGCCATTGAGGAAAAAGCGGATGAACTGACACAAGGAGAGATGACCTTGGCGGATTTTTCCTCCGGCCACGAATACTTCGGCCTGCATTTTCGCGGCGGCCAATGGACCTTCCGAGAGTGGGCCCCCAATGCCACCGCCGTTTTTCTGATCGGAGACATCAGCGACTGGCAAGAACAACCGGATTTGGCCTGCCGGCGGGTGAGCGACAATGGCGTATGGGAGTTGCGCCTGCCGGCGGAACGCCTCAGCCATGGGAACCTCTATCGGTTGCGCATCCACTGGCCCGGCGGCAGCGGGGACCGAATTCCCGCCTGGGCGCGCCGGGTGGTTCAGGATGACCAAACACTGATTTTCAACGCCCAGGTTTGGCAACCGGAAACGCCGTATCAATGGCGACACCCCGCTTACCGTGTGCCCGGTGATCCGCCACTGATCTACGAAGTGCACATCGGCATGGCCCAGCAGGAAGGACGGGTGGGATCGTATGGGGAGTTCACGGCCAACGTGTTGCCCCGCATCAAAGCCTCAGGATACAATACGCTCCAAATAATGGGCATTCCCGAGCACCCCTACTACGGCTCTTTCGGTTATCATGTCTCCAGCTTTTTTGCGTCCTCGTCACGATTCGGACCACCCGAAGCCTTAAAAGCGCTCATCGATACCGCTCACGGCATGGGTTTAACCGTACTGATGGATCTGGTGCACTCCCATGCCGTCAACAATGAAGTCGAAGGACTGGGTCGCTTCGACGGAACGGACTATCAATACTTCCACACCGGCGGCCGGGGGCGTCACAACTTGTGGGATTCACGCCTTTTCGATTACGCCAAGCCCCAGGTGCTTCACTTTCTGCTGTCAAATTGCCGGTACTGGCTGGATGAATTCAAGGTGGACGGTTTTCGTTTCGACGGCATCACTTCCATGCTTTACTTCCACCACGGCATGAACAAGGCGTTCACCAGCTACCAGGACTACTTTGATCACAGTGTGGACGAAGCGGCGATGACCTATCTGGCGCTGGCCAACCGGGTCATCCACGACCTGCGGCCCGATGCCGTCACCATTGCCGAAGACGTGAGCGGTATGCCCGGACTGGCCCGATCCCAGGAAGAGGGCGGTGTGGGTTTTGACTACCGCTTTGCCATGGGCGTGCCGGATCATTGGATCAAGCTGACCAAGGACACCCGGGATGAAGATTGGCACATGGGCGGCCTGTGGTACGAGTTGAACAACCGCCGGCGGGATGAAAAGACCATCTCCTATGCCGAGTCCCATGACCAGGCCCTGGTGGGGGATCAGACCTTGATTTTTCGCCTCATCGGTAAAGAGATGTACGATTTTATGGCCGCCGATCACCAGGATTTAAAAGTTGAGCGGGGCATGGCGCTGCACAAAATGATCCGGCTCATCACCCTGGCCACCGCCGGCCACGGTTATTTGAACTTCATGGGTAACGAATTCGGTCATCCTGAATGGATCGACTTCCCCAGGCAAGGCAATAACTGGTCTTATCACTACGCCAGGCGCCAGTGGCATTTGGCCGATGATACGAACCTGAAGTACCGGCAGTTGGATCGGTTCGACAAGGCCATGATCGCAATGTCAAAAAAAAGGAACCTGTTGAGTGACATCGGCACTCGCCTGTTGTGGGAGCGCAACGACCACAAGGTGATCATCTTTGAACGCGCACAGCTGGTGTTGGCATTCAACTTTCACCCCGTCCGGTCGTATAGCGATTACCGCTTTCCGGCATCCCCCGGACGCTACCGGATCGTACTGAACTCAGATGATATCCCATTCGGCGGTCACGGGCGCGTGGACAATCGCCAGGAGCATGTCACTGTACGCGCCACCGACCAAAATCATCTCAGCTTATATCTGCCCAGTCGCACGGCCCTGGTTCTTATGAAACCAAATGATTGTTCCGGCGGATAGTGTTGTGCCCCGGCAGAAACTTGTAAAATGGGTATGGCGGCATGCTATCCCATGCCCGGCGCTGCATTTAAATCACAATGTCAAAGCCCAAAGTTAAATTGGAGATACGTTTTAAGTATCACACAATTTCATTCCATTAAAAATTACAGAGACTTAAAATGTTTTCAAAATTCCATGTTTTGCCAGTTCTTCAACTAATTCTTTCTTAATTGCATTCTTTATCCAGGTTTCAATTTCCTTGACTTGTTTTTCTGTCAAGTTGTTAAAATCTTTCGTGAAATATTCGTTTTCGATCTTTTGGTCATCGATTAAATAAAATTCGCAAAGAGGTGTCATTCCCGTTGTTTCATAAATTGTTACATGCGCAACAAGATACATTGCTGACATCTTACCAAAAATCACATTACGTTGGTAAATCCCATAGCCATGTACATTTTGATCATGTAATATTGGATCTTGAAACCATTCTCTTTTTACAAAGATGATAGCATCAAGCTCATTCTTTTTTGAGATAGCAGCCAATTCAGTTTCGATTTGTTCTTTATGATTACCTTTTTCATATATGAATAATAGTGGGTCTTTCTCATATTCTATAACTTGATAGGTCCACGTAGTGTTATTTTCTATCTCTTCCTTTAATGTCTCAACAACGTAGTCATCAATCTTCCATTCTGACACCGGGGCTTCTACATCGAAATTGTTAAATACTGTCAGGCCAACATAGCGTATTTTTAGATTGTTTTCTAGAATTGAAATAGCCCCAATACGCTTAATTTCATTTAAAGTTTCTTGTGGAATCGGCTTTACTCCAGCACAACCGAAGAGCAATAAAAAAATTACAGGGAAAACAATTCGCACTTTCATATAGATCCTCCAAAACAGGTGAAATGATTATAAAGAAGGAACGGCAGGCATGAGAGGCGCGACGTAAGGAGCGTCCTACTCAATGCCTTTATTCGACAATCCGATGGTTAAATTGTAGTTTATAAATAGCTCTACATATTTATCATCAACTTGTCTGACAAGCACCGGACGTTCAAGTCCTGTTACCGAGGCTTTATCCTTTGTACCCATTATGGCTTTTAGAAATTCAATATCTTGAGCTATTTTTTTCAGTATGTCTTTCCTATACTTTTCAGGATTTTCAACCGCAAGCTGAACCTGACCAAGAGATGCATGTGACTTGCCAGGCATTTCGATAGTATCAATTATTTTTCTGATACGACCGGCACAACTATATGCGTCATCGCAATCCTTCAAACCTACAAGAATATTAAATTGAGCTTCAGAGGGTCTGCCATAGGAATAAGATGCGAATTTTGATGTTGGTCTAGGCGAAAGGGAAATAGGCCCTTTTTTTATTATGATATCTTGTCTTTTATCAATCTCACGGAGAATCCGATTTTGAGCGTCACTCATTTCAGAAAATCTAATATTTGGATCCTTTTGTTTACTACTAAGAGTAAGAGGTACTGACAGATAATCTGCCTGTTTTATAATTGAAACAGATGTGCTTTTAGAATCTTGAAAGGCAATTACGACATGAGAGCCAACTCCAGCAAGCGATGTTGATGCAAATAAAAATAAAGTGATAATGAAAATTGCCTTTTTCATAATTTTTTCCTTTGTCAAACGCCGCCAACAGCAGCCGAGCGTAGCGAGGTCCAAGCCACGAAGTGGCTGATTCTGCTAAGCCTTGTTATGCGTTTTTTACTATATGTGATTTGAACTCCTTCCAAGTTGATGCAACTTTAGTCGCCGTACTTGGCTCCATGCCTATCAAAGGCAATAGGAATATTTGCCCTTCTTTATCGAAAGCGAAAACTTCGCCTCCACCATCTGAGGCAAACGCGACAAAACCTGGCGCGTATTTTTCAATTTCAATATCTTTATTCATTTGCTCGATGTTTTCTAAAGGCTCCAGATCGAAATAGCCGCCAAAATCATAATCAGTTTCACCCCACAGAACATCTGTTGAATTTGCAAACGCAACGTATTCTTTTGGTAGTTTCGCAATCATTCTGTGACAAATTATCTAAAATGCCAAAAATTCCAATGGTGATGTATTAATATCATAAATACTTGATAAGTCAAATAATTTGCCTCACCTGTTCATTTTTGCCCATATCAATTTGCATGCTTATGGGGTTTTCCACTGAATTACGCAATTCTGTGATCCAAGCTGCGGATCTTCGATCAAAAAAGAAGACGGGACTGTGATCCGAACTCTAGGATTGTACAAAGACAACATATGCATCCATACAATTTACAGAAACGTATCCCAACAAAATCAGGTTTATCGATTTCGCTGATAGCAGTAACGCAGAACTTTTCAATGGATTTAAAATGTATGCAAAACATGGAGGCCATGCCGGAACCGTCGTGTAGACCCTGGACCCCCGTGCCTTTAGGACGCATAGTTCTTCCAATGTTGCCGCATTTTTATATGCGACGCCCCCCATTACTCTGAACAACAAGCGCTATTGACAAAAGGATTGACACACTATCGTCGCGTTTGACATAATAAGCATAGTAAAAACAAGTTCCTATCTTTTTACTAAGCTGTTGCAGACACATCTGTTGACGAGCTTCGACAAAAAGGCCCGATATGAATATCGCGGGCTCTTGAGTCTTGTTCCCAAATTTCAAAAATGCAAGGAGTCAAAGGCAGAGTTGGCTCCATAACCATAGAAGTAGTTTCAAAACCTCCCCTCGGGTCCAAATCCGGTGTTGGAGCGTGGCGTCCAATCGTCAAAATACTCGTTGTATTTCTGCGGCTGGCCGCCTTGCCCCGCCTTGGCCTTGAACCCGATTGAAGGTTTTGAAACCACTTCTAATTATTATTATTTTTGCTCACGGAAGGACTCTTTTGCAGGAAGCTAATCAAGGAGTATGAAAATGGGATCAGGCGCTTATAAGTATTACCGGTTTGCCGTTTTGTTCGTTTTTCTCGCAGCCGCCATGATGCAAAGTGGGTGCGGTAGTAATTCTTCATCAGGTTCCAATGGGACAGACAACGCCCGGACGCTGCTGCCGCATCAACCCATTGCCGTATGGGCATACCCTGACAGCAATACGGTCAAAGGGACAGTGAATATCGGTGTGGTGGCATATCACTCCAGGGGGGTTAAAAGGGTCGATATGAGCATTGACAACGGCCCGATCACATCCATAACGGAAGAGACAGTGAATCCGGATACCGGTGAATATGAATTCGTGCTGACTGTGGATAGCACCGCTCTCACTGATGGACCCCACACCATACAGGCAACGGCGGTACCGGAAGAGAATGGGACAACTGCGGAACTGGCGGAAATAACACTTTTTGTGGCCAATAGCGTGGCGTTCAGCACGTGGTATGTGGACTGCAATGCCGTGGATGACAGCGGCGACGGCAGCCTGGCGAACCCGTGGAAAACGCTGGGCCGCGCCCTGGGCACGGAGTGGACGACGCAAAATGATCCGCATGCCAATAGCGGAGATTTAGTTCTCCTCGTGAATGATACATGTGCGTATGACCTTGCCCAGGACAAATATGGCGATTTTACACAGTATGTGACCATCAAACCGGATGCAGGGGTTGATCCCGTACTGAAGGGCGGCGTCATCAGGTCGCCTTATTTGAAGTTTGAGAATGTTCGTATGGAATATCAGTACGGCGGCATAGCGATATACGCCCATCATGTATGGTTCAACAACTGCAGCTATACCGGTGCGGGCAGAATATGGGTGGATACCCCTGACCATGATGAAGCGGTCAGGTCGCGGAACACTTCAGGGGCGGGCGCATTCCTGTCCCACGATGTGGTGATAGAGCATTTTTCAGTGACAGAGGCAAATCAGGGGATCAGCATGATTGGTGTTGGCAATTATATCGTAAGAGGATGCGATGTTTCCCACCAGAATGGAGACGGGATGAAATTTCAGGGAGACAATGTCCTGTTTACAGGAAATCGCATCAGTTATGTCATTCCGCCCCCGGCATGGACGACGGCTTTCAGTGGTCCGGATTACGACTGTACGGCTTCATCGAGGTTGACTTTCCATCTTGATACCGATTACGGCCAAGGCGGATATCCGACTGAATTTTCAGTCGACCTTCCGTTGGCCGTAAACAGCACTTCAGCGGTTGTGAGCGCCCTGAACAACAACGTAGATTTCCTGAATAATGGATTTGTGGCAGAGATTTCGGCCTTACCCTACCCGGAAACGGGGAATGTTTTTATAAAGCACAATACGGGTAATGAAAGGTACAGGTTTTATATCGATGGTGACGCCGGGGGTGTTTTTGACTTCAGGGACAACACCACCGCAAGGAACCCTGTATCGGCTGCGACGCCTTCCATGCACACAACAGACCACTGTGATTACATCGCCAATGACGGCGTAGATAATCGGAATATTATCTTAAGGAACAATAAAATGTACGGCGGTGAAGGGCAGGGGCTTAAACTGGACAGTATCGGGAATGCTGACCGGGTCGATTTTTATAAGCGGAACATCGCCCTGGTGAACAACCTTTTTGCGGCCAACGAATTGTCCGCAAGGCTCATTGCGTTGAACTTTAACGGATCAGGCAGTCCAAGGTCCGTGTTTCATTATCATAATATCCTCATGGCCCATAATACCATATACAAGCCGATGACCGGTCTTGTAAGGACTGGGCTGACCATCGACGAGAACCCGTATATGAATGAGATTACCATTAAAAACAATGTCATTGGCGATTATTTTACCGGCGACGTTTTTGCTCCGGATGATGCGCGGGGTGTCATGGACTTTAACCTCTATACAACAAATAATCCTTCGATGAACACCATGAACAGCAATTCCGTCATGGGAGACCCCGCCTTTGCCAGTGCAGGCTCCCCGGACTGGGATTACTCTTTGCAAAGCTTGTCTGATGCAAAAGGGAACGGTGATCCTGACTTGAAGATCATTTATGACATTAACTGGGACCTCAGAAATGCTTCGGCTCCTTCAATAGGGGCTTATGAGTAGAAAGGTTTTGAAACCACTTCTACTCAGTTTTACGATGATCGCCGAACGCTTCCAGGTAGCGCCCGAATGCCTGGTTATTCATTGGCTCGCCCATGTAATAGCCTTGGGCGTATGCCACATCGATGGATCGCAGGTAATCGAGCTGGGCCGAGTCTCCACTCCCTCAGCGATGATGGAGATACCGAGCCGGTGTCCCATGAGCACGATGGTTTCGGTCAATAAGCGGTCTTCGCTATTTTCCGGCAGTCCATCGACAAAGGTCCGGTCGATCTTTAGATAGTTCAACGGGAAGCGTTTGATATAAGCCAACGAGGAATAACCTGTACCGAAATCATCCATGGCCGATGTCACTCCCAGCTCGGCCAAGTACCGAAAATTTTCCACTGCCGTAGCACTGTTCTGCAGGAAGAGATTCTCCGTAATCTCTACACAGAGCTCGAGACCGATTTTAGATGCCTGTTCTACCGTGGTTGCAATGGTCTGCCGGAATGGCTTTTCGCAGAAGTAGATGGGAGATACGTCCACCGCCAGCCAGAATGAACCGGGTCGTTGCTTCCAAGAGGCGGCATGGTCCAATGCGGTTCTGAAGACCCAGTCGGTGATTGGGTGAATCAGTCCGATCTGCTCGGCCATCGGAATGAATTCGCCGGGTGCGATGTCACCCAACTCCGGATTTCTCCAACGCAGCAGGGTTTCGGCGCCAAATAGTGCGCCATCGGCCAGCCGGATGATCGGATGTTAGACCGGATAGAGTTCACCCATTTCCACCGCGTGCCTGAGTCGGGTCTCCAGGGCCATTTTTTCCTGAATTTTCTTATTCATCGCCGGTGTGAAGAAGCAAAAGGTGTTGCGCCCCGAGCGCTTGGCTTCATACATGGCGATGTCGGCATGACTCATCATCGTGCCAACGTCGGTGCGATGACGGCCGACTCCCAGCCGGTCCTGCCGTTTTTCCGCCGGTTACGGAACTCACTTTTCCAGGTGTCGCCGTTGATGAGCTTCTCCCGTATCTGCTCCAACTCTTTGGGGTTGTCTATCTCTCCGCCGAGGATGTGTGCCTTCTTGCCGACCACCTCATCCCGGTCATAGCCCATCACCTCACAGAACTTCGGATTGACATATTCGACACGTCCGCCTAAATCGGTAATCACCACGGATACCGGGCTCTGCTCAACTGCCAGGGAGAGCTTTTTGAGCTCATGATTGGTGTGTTGCCGCTGTCGTATCTCTTCAGCCAAGCGCTGATTGGCGGAGAGCAGCGCCTGGCGTTCATTGTCGATATCATTTATCATGTTGTTGAAACACTTCGTCAGGTGTCACTTTCCAGATCTGGTAGAACGGATAATTTTCAGCGATCAGTTCGAAATAGGCGGGATTTGGGGCGCAAAGCCCGAAAAGCTGGTTAAATGTGGATCGGGAAAAGGTCTGATCCATGAGCGCTGCAGTGCGTGCCTTTTTGTGGACGGCCAGCACCAGCCCCTGATCGGTGCTGTAGCGGGTCCGGGTTTGATCGGCACCCCCTGTGATAAACGATAGGGTCAGGGGGTAGGTATTGTGCCGGTAGGTCACCAGGCCTTTGGCCAGATCGGCTTCGATGTCTCGTCCCTGGACCATATTGGCGTTGATCCGTACATCGTATATGAATCTGAATTGGCCGCGGGTGCCGGCATGCTTTTCAATGTCCCAGGTACCGAACCAATACCACCAATAGGTGGTGTGGGCCATGCGTTGATCCAAAAAGAGATAAAGTTCCTTGTTTTTTTTGGGAAAAAAGAATTCATGCCATTGTTGCACCGGTGATAGTCCGGCTTCCGCAATCAGAGGGGCGGCATGTTGGGGACCTGCGTTCAGTATTTTTTCTATCCAGTGCATGCCCTTGGAGGCACTTTCTACTGCGCCGAACACGCGGTGCAGTCCCTTCAAACCGCGGGTAGTGTAGAAATGGATAAAATTGGCGGATAAACGCTGGCTCGGTGCGGCCATTGGAATGGCATTACAGACAGTGCGTTCGCCGGAGTGCAAACTACCGTCATTGATAGTGGACCGCTGCGCCCAATAGAGCATGGGGTAACCGTGATCCCACCACGCCCAGATTACGGCGTTGGAGGGTGTTTGTTTTGAGGCGGCATCAAATCCCGAGATGATGGCGGGTATCTCTTTGGGCCAGTAGACTTTTGTGAAACTGGCCTTAACTGGAAAGAAGCAAAAAAACCCTGCACATATTGGCGCGACAATCTTTAGATAGGCTTTCCGATGCCTCAAATTCCATCCTTGCTGAACGACAAATCCAAGCCCCAAGGCAATGAACGGATTCAGAAAGATGAGAAACCGTCGCGCGAAAATCAATGAACCGCAGCCGATGGCAAGCCAAAGCAGCAAGGCCGAGACCTTGCCTTTGTGACGGATGCACATCCAAACCAGGCCAATGATTCCCATTGCCAGCGTCAAACTGTTGGCGGTGGTTTTTTGGACCAGCGTTTTAAAGGTCACGTTTTTTTGCTCGTAAACCGATTGGCTGGTATTGGGAAAGTCGCCGGTCTGTTTATTTGAGATGTAATCGAAGGTGCCGCTGACCTTTTTAAACGGCATTGTGATAGCTTGGGGGTCACCCCACAGCATCAGCGCAGAAATGATGCATAATGCTGCCAGGATGGACACCCATCTCTCGCGTCCTTTGGGGCGATAGTAGAAAATGACCACCAGCGCCAGCATGGACAAAACCATCAGGCTCACCAAAGGACGCGCTTGATCCCACCATAGCAGGAAGACGCCATAGGTAAGCAAACCGGCTGCCAGGTGTAGAAAACGTTTTCTGCCTTGCTCCAGTCCGAAACAAATGAATGCGTATGCAATGAACAAAGCGAATGCGACATTCAAGCAGTCGGTGTCAAACCAACCCAGGTTGCTGCGGTATACACAATAATTAGAACAGAGTCCGACGCATGAAGCCACTAAAGCCATCATGCCCCCGCCATATAAGCGTCCGAAGAGGTATAACGGTACAGCCAGCCCAAGGCCCAGGATGGGTGGAAGCAGGGCAGCGGCCCAATTGAGCGATATGGAGAATGTCGTTGATATCGCCGCGGATAAAATCGAGATTAGCGGCGGAGGCCATGGTCGTTTCTGGGGATCAGGGACGCCTCTGCGCTGCTCCAGTGGTGTATAGGTTCTATTTTGTATATCCCTGGCCAAAGAAAGGTAGTAATATCCATCAAAAGCGGTCAAAAGTGGTTGACCTTTATAAAACGCCTTTGAGGGGTGTCGGCTCCAGGCCAGGAGATCGTCCATGCGCAGCCAGAACGCCAGAAAGAGGATCAGGATCAGGCAGATCCAATGGATCATGCGCGCACTTCGGCGGTGCCGGCCTGAACAGGTCTGCGGCCCGTTTTGGTCGTAGATGTGTCTTGGTTTGATTTTGCCTATAAGACCAAACAGATAGAATGGCGTCTCAGGAATATGGTATCTTTTAATCGACACTATTTGGATACTCGCATGGAACTAACATACCGTTTTCATATTAATTATTATGCTATCCACTGGATAGCAAGTAATTCTTGATTGCGCTTCTCCAAAAAGCTTCAGCTAACCTTTGATATAGCGATGTCAAATGCGGTTCCTCTTTTGAGAGGAGTGATCAGTCTTGACCGCCGGCCCACCGGCTGATATTGATACTCTGTCCGAACGATCAATAACCGGTCTTGAAACGTTTAAGCAAATCATTGAGTGATTGCTGGTTCGAATCGATAGGTTCCTGCGTAAAGTGACACCGGTACGATTACATTGGACCGATTCCCGGCAGGTTCATACCGCCGGGATCTGACGCTTATGGAAGTTGTTAATGAGCGCAACCAACCAAAAAAATGCACCTCATCGGCCTGATAATATGAACAAAACGGCTGATAACCATCCGGCGAATACGGTTCCCTTGCGAGGCGGCCGTATAAATTCTCATAATCACCTTCCGGAACGATACACCATAAAGGGCAATGGGGATGAGCGTGTGCTCATTTGTATGGAGGCACCCAATCTAAATATCCATGTCGAAGCCGGATTGGCTGTAACAGGTTCGGTGGCCCGAAAATCGCCAGCGGGCACAATATTTTTAGACGGCGTGGCGCAATGCGAGCCTTTCATGGACCATGAGCGGCAGGTATACAATCTGGACCACCATGAAGGCTGCGTCCGCGCATTCACCCTGGCGACTTGTGAGCAAACCTTGGTCATGTACATGAAGGGCTTGGATCTTCAGGGACGAGAATGGAATATTTTTGCCAATGAACCTGACCTGGACGCCATTTTATCTATCTGGATTTTATTAAATCATGCCCGCATCGGCAAGCAGGATACCACTCAGCGACGGATCCTTTTTGCCTTGGTGCGATATGAAGGTGTAATTGATGCCCTGGGATTAGAACTCAGGGAACTGAGTGCCCTGCCACCTGAATTGGTTCGCAAGATTCAACGCGTTATCGACCACCTGCGAAGTGATGAGATCGCCCTGAAAAAAGAGGGTCGCTGGGGCCAAACAGACTTTTTGGCATACACCGTATCCATTCTCCATAAAATCGATCAAATTTTTTATAAACCCAGTGATTTCGCCGATTATCAGGGTGTCGAGGAACTGGCCCGCATTGAGCTGTCCGGGCAGCGCATCGCGGCTGTCGTTGAGGCCGATATGGGGATTTATGAAATTGAACCCCATTTGAGCAAACTGTATGGCAACCGGCTGGGGATTGTTTTTTTAAAAACAGGACCTCAGACCTATACCGTTCGCCGAATGGATTTGTTTATGCCTGTTACGTTGGAAGATATCTATGACCGCCTCAATTTTGTCGATCCGGCGGTTAAATGTCGCACTCAAAACAATAAGTGGGGAGGTGCCGACGATATTGGCGGTTCACCAAGGGACACCGGTACGAAGCTATCTCCTGCCGAAATAACCTTTGCGTGCCGCGATGCGGTGAACCGCACCGGAATCGGCCAACAGGCCTATCGATTCGGTATGGCCACGGCATTGGTCAGCCTGATCTTATTAATTGCACACGTCTTTAAGTTTTACTGGAATCCGGTTCAATGGTCCGGCCGCACGGATCTTGGTGCATTTTGGTCCTTTCCTGAAACCGGTTTCATTCTTGCTGCGCTCATCGGTACATCCATATCTTTGAGTTTTATTGCCTATTGTCGACCGTGGCAATATGGCTGGATCTATCCGGTGGGAAGCAAATGGTGGCTTTTTTTCCCGGTGGCATTGATCACCGGTGCCGCTGGTGGCGCCTGGGCGCCGTCGTGGCTGGCACGAGGGCAGGACTGGTACTACATGGTCGGATTAGCCATTGTGGGAATGCCGCTGATTTCAGAGCTGTTATTCCGAAGTTTGGTCCATGGGCTTCTAACCCAAGGGGCCCGCATCCAACGTAATGATACTCATTTCTTTATCTCCTGGCCCAATATAGGCAGCACCTTGTTGTATTTGGGCTTTGTATATCTTCTTTCATTATTTGGCGGTGTGTTCGAAGAACAATTGCCCTATTGGCAAAGGGGGCTTTTCCTGCTATCAGCGGTTATGTTCAGCCTTTCGCTGGGGATGGTGCGCGAACGTTCACAAAGTCTTTTCCCCGCCGTTTTATTCCACTTGGCCGCGGCTTCGGCTGCTTTAATGGTCGTTCGATATATTATTTAGTCCATCATCTCATCATTGCAAACGCCCAATGGGAAGCATTTGTTTGTACTCCACAAAGTCGCATGGCTTTGACTCTATTAAATATAAGCCCAGGTGTCACGCCTCATCTTGCCTTTGACATCACGGGGTTTTTTCTTTATAGTGATCGGGTCAATGCTTAAAACATTCAACGAGTTAATTCTGTTTTGATATCGGTTGCAAGGAACGGTTTTAATGGATGAAAAGCTTATTACGGAAATCCTGACCAGCGATAGCGATGAAATTGCGGATCTAAAAGCCAATTTGAATCTGTTGGGGGGCTTTATTGATCTGGTTCGCGAAATCGATGGCCTGCCTGATATTAAAAAGCGCTTTTATGAAGAATCCCGAAGTCTTTACCAAACAACCGCCGTTGGTCATGAGATCGCTGATCTGGAAAAAACGCTTTCAAAATTCTTTGGCGAACCCATCAAGTCCGCCGGAAAAGCGCTACCGCGTAAATTTCGTAAAAGTTCAGTGATCAAGTATCTGGGCGGTATCCAAAAAGACCAATCGCTATTTACCTTAGATCTTAAAACTGGGCAATTCTACGGTGCATTGTGGCCGTGGCGGCGCAATAAGTCTAAAATCGAAATTCACTTGGGGTATTGCTCCGACTGGATGACCGACGAGGACTATGAGGCCCTGGAGCGGTTCGTACGTCAGACCGTCTCCCATGGCGCCTTCAGTCAGATGGACACTACCATCGGCGGACAGATTCACGGCATCAGCCTTCCCTCGTTTCTGCAAATGGCGGAGATGGAAAAATCCTCTTTTACATTGAGGGTGACATCGCATCATCGCGTTGGAGAACTGCACCTTTCAGAAGGTAATCTGTTTGCTGCCTCGGTCGATGATTATAATGGGAACGAGGCGGCTTATCGCATTATCAGCTGGGATGACGCATCCATCGACATTGAACCGCTGAACGAAGATCAGGGGCAAGAGATCGGCATGCCTCTGATGCATGTGTTGATGGAGAGCCTAAAGCTAAAGGATGAGGCTTTCACGGCTCAGGAAAGACCGCCGGCCCAGCCCAAAGGCCGTCCCAAACGCAAAGCTCCTCCGGTTGATAAGGCCCCTGCCAAACGATTGGTGCGCCTTGAGCGCGCGCCCACCCCTATGACTCCGCGGAAAAAAACGCCTCTTTTAACATTAGTGGGTATTGGCGTAGGCGCATTTGCGGTCCTGGCGGTTATCGCTGTAGTAGTTTTTCATTTTATGGAAAACAGACGCACTTCCGACGGTTACCAAGAGCTTCTCTCACGTGTTGAAAAGATAGATTCCCTTGAGAAGAAAATTGATGAAATCAATAAGTACATCGATGCGCATCCCAACTCGGGTTATGAGTCATCTCTTAAATCGCAGATTAAGGATCTTGAGCAAGGTATAGAGGCTCGCGAATTTGAAGAGGCCACCCTTAATGTCAGCGGCCTTGTTGTAGATGAACTATACGAAGCCAAAGCAATTGAAATATATAGTCAATTTCTAAAGAAATACCCCGATAGCCGTTATACGGAAAAAATCAATAAATCCATCGCCGAAATTAAAAATCTTCTCGATCAATACTACTATGAAGAATTAAAGCGCGCCGCAAGACTTGATTTTAATAAGCGATTAACCGTTTATCGAAAGTACTTATCTCAGTTTCCCGCCGGTAAATTTAAGCAAGACGTTGAAATCTTGATTAACGATATGGGTGATAAGTACTTAGACTATTTGCATGAAGAAGCAAAGCAATGCGAGAAAAACAAACGATGGGAAACATGCATTGAGCATGCCACCAAATTTATCGAAGCATATGCCGGCTTGGAGCTTTCGCAAAAGGCCGTTTCACTAAAAAACCAACTCGTAGACAAACGCGACTTTTTTAAACTGCTCAACAGCGAAACCGATGCAGGAACCGATTACCAAAAAGCCCGCGGACAATTCGAACGCTATTTGAAGGAAAATCCCAAAACCACCCAGCGTAAAAATATCGAAAAAGAGATCGCGCGGCTCGACCAAAAGGTAAAGGAGCAGCGTCAATGGCTGGCTGTTCGGTCTTTTGCCGCCAATTCAAGAAACGATCTTTATGCGCGCCTGCAGAAACTGGATCAATACATTCGCAAGAATTTTAACGGGCCTTATGCCGGCGATGCCCAATCCCTTTTGGAAAAACTTGAGCAAGAGCGGCAAACTATCCTGGTGCGGCAACAAATTGAAGCCAAAAAAAAATCGGAACAGGCGCGCATTCAACGCCAAAAGGAAGAGCAAGCCCGTCAAAAGAAACGGGCGGTGCAGCTGCGGGCCATTGCGGAATCCAAAATAAAAGGGTCATCGCGCTACCGCTCAAATGGAGACGGCACATTTACCGATTTGACCACAGGTTTGTCATGGGCCATTTTAGACTCTTATCAAGAACTGGGCGGCTGCATGACTTACGAGGATGCCTTGAAATACGTCCGGAATCTGCGTCATGGGGGTCATCGCGCCTGGCGCTTACCAACCGCATATGAGCTGGCCGCTATCAATAAAAGGGCCCCCTATTTCCCTGCCAGTGGTGCCGCTTGGTATTGGAGTTCGGAGACCTCCGTTAAAGGTTACCATTCCGTAGCCGATGTGGTTACTGCCGCACAAGAATCCGTGTTCCAACGCGAACAGCGCGCGTTGACTGAATGCGGTGCTGTAAGAGCCGTTCTTGTCCCGCAACCATAGTACCACAGAACATAATCAACCCAGATTTTAAATTCTGATTGAATTATTGGCCGGAACATATTATAGGACTCTCTTCGCTTTTCGTTGGAGAACTTAAAAATGGATGGCTCAGTAAGGGGAATAATGGCCAGCAGCCAAATCGTAATGCCCCGCTGACAGAGGGACATTGAATCTGAACACCTCATACCGGGCAATCAATTCTGATAATCGCTACAGGGGGTAAGTATGCGAAAGTCTGTGTTGTTAGCAATTGTGGTATTGATAACAATGATCTGGGGGTCCTTGTTGGTTGCCGATGATGAAATGTGTGTGCCCATGGGCGAAATCACCATCGAACCGCTCGTCGATGATGCCAAACGTTCGGAAGTTGCGTTTCCCCACGCGGTCCATTTTAGCTATTCCTGTCATGAGTGCCACCACAAATGGGATACTAAATCCCCGATCGCGGGCTGCGCCACCTCCGGCTGCCATGATTTGGAAAAAGCACCGAAAACAGACGACGGCAAGCCTGTCAAAGATGAAGCCTTAAATATCCGTTATTATAAAAAAGCCTACCATGATATGTGCATTGGCTGCCATAAAGAGATTAAAAAGAAAAACAAAGCCATGGAAGCGTCAAAAGCATCATTGGGAGAGAAACTGCCACCCGCCGGCCCAACAAGCTGCAAACAATGCCATCCTGAAGCATAGCCTTATCGGATTAAAATCCATAAGGCATTGAAATAATGAGAACCTTGCTGTGTGAGCACGGCAGGGTTCTCTTGTTTGGCACCTATGATTATTGGGGAATGACGATACCCTTTCGAAATATTTCAAATGCGGTTTTAAGGGTCTCTTTGAGGTAATCTTTTTTTTCGTTCACAATTTTTTTGCTCGCCTCCCATAAAACCACGCCTGAAAACAGGGACCAGAAAATATCGGCAAGGGCGTTGGGGTGACGGTCAACAAACACGCTGGCTTCTATGCCTTCTTTGAATATATCGGCGATGGCGCCAATGGATTTTTTAGACAGCACCTTAATCTCTTGCAGCAGTTCCTCTGATAGATTTTTGAGAGTCTCACTGGATTGCAGATGAAACATGTTGATGATGATCAGTGGATCGAAGTCGTACACATCATACATGGCCACCATTAAGGAATCGAGCTTGGAGATCGGATCTGCGTCTGTCTCTTTGTAGACGTGGGATACCCGGATGTGGAGATACTGCAGGATGCGCAGGGAGAGAGATGCGTAAAGCTCCTCCTTGTTTTTAAAGTACAGATACAGGGTGCCGGGGCTTAACTCCGCCTCCTTGGCGATGTCCTCCATGGTGGCTTTGTTGAATCCCTTTTCTGAAAAAACCCGTTTGGCGGCAACAATGATTTGTTGACGGCGTCGCTCCTTCTCGCGCTCTTTGCGTTCTTGAATACCCATAAACCTAATTCCTGTCTCAGTTTCATGTTGAAAAATAGGGACTCCCTCAAGGTCCCCGCAGCTTCAACTGGAAAATCCAAAGGCGTCCTCGGCTAATACTGCGTATCCCAAGACGATTGTTGTTAGACTGATGGTTTACATGAAACAAAATATACGAAATGTCAATTATTTAATGAATGGATTTTAAATAATTAATAAATAAATAATTTAAACGGGATGTTATGGCATAAAGCGGGCAAGCCCTTCTCGGGTACTTTTTCTTGCGTAATTCACTACGGATTGTCCGTATCTTCCGATTTGCAAAAGACGGTCAAATGCGGCCGAATAGGAGGCATTGTCGATTGCTCCGGAAAGATATAGGATGTATGGACACAGCAAGGCATTGATATAGGGAATTTTTTTGAAACGGCAGGTGCGTGCCCCCCGACCATCGTCTATGATGATGAAATCTGTTTTCCCGTCATCATAGGCCATGAGCGTTTCCGTTTCACCGGGGTGTAGCGAAGGGAACAACGGGTCCCATCGATCTGTTTCTCCTGGCGTTATCAATTGTATGTTGCCCATTTTTTTGGCAATGTGGAATGCGTCCGCCCCTATACGGCCTTCAACGGTAATCTCTTTAAACACCGTCGGCACCATGCAAAGATCATACGTTCGGGACATCTCTTGAAACAGGTTCGCTTTGTACAGCAAAATAGCTGAAGAAGCATCTATCAGGGCTATCTTCATTGCTTAAAGAGAGGTGTACTGAGATATCTTTCGCCCGTGCTGGGCAGGATAACCACAATCTGCTTGCCTGCATTTTCTTTGCGTTTGGCCACTTCCAAGGCGGCCCACATCGCCGCACCGGATGAGATACCGCACAGAATGCCTTCTTGGTCCGCAAGCCGCCGAGCCGTTTCAAAAGCCGCTTCATCGGTCACGGTCACCACTTCGTCGATCACACTTCGATCCAGAATAGCCGGTACAAAGCCGGCGCCGATGCCTTGAATTTTGTGCTTTCCCTTCTCACCGCCGGACAGCACAGGCGAGTCGGCGGGTTCCACGGCAATGGCTTTGAAACCGGGCTTTTTGGCTTTGATGGCTTGACCGACCCCGGTGATGGTGCCTCCGGTGCCCACACCGGAAATAAGGATATCGGCCCGGCCTTCGGTGTCCTCCCAGATTTCGCGGGCGGTGGTTTCCCGGTGGGCCATGGGGTTGGCCGGGTTTTCAAACTGATTGGGCATGTAACCATTATCGTTTTGCTGTAATATCTCCCGGGCTTTGGCAATGGCCCCTTGCATGCCTTCAACCCCGGGTGTCAATACCAGTTCGGCGCCCAAATGTGTCAGCAGCTTGCGGCGCTCTACACTCATGGTGTCGGGCATGGTCAATGTTAGGCGATAGCCCTTGGCGGCACAGACACAGGCCAGGCCGATGCCGGTGTTGCCGCTGGTGGGTTCGACGATGAGCGATTGGGGATCGATGAACGCCTGACGCTCAGCCTCGCTGATCATATAGGTGGCAATACGATCCTTGACGCTGCCCAGCGGATTGAAAAATTCCAGTTTGGCCAGCACTTGTGCCGGCGTGTCTGCGGCCATACGATTTATTCGGACCAACGGGGTGCGTCCCATGGTGCCTTCGATGCTGTTATATATGCGCATGTTTTGCTCCTTGGTCTCAATTGCCGGAAGGTTTATAGACAAGTCGCGGCTGTTCCATCATAACGGTGGTGTCCGCCGGGACCGATTCGGTAAGCCAGACATTGCCGCCCACCACCGAGCGGGTACCGATGACCGTATCGCCTCCCAAAATGGTCGCTCCGGAATAAATAATCACGTTATCCTCGATGGTGGGATGGCGCTTTTTGCCCCGGTATTGTTCGCCGGCATTTTTCGGCAGACTTAAGGCGCCCAGGGTTACGCCCTGATAGATACGGACATTTTCTCCGATTTCCGTGGTTTCGCCGATCACCACCCCTGTCCCGTGATCAATGACAAAGCGCTTGCCGATGGTGGCCCCGGGATGGATATCGATACCGGTAACGCTGTGGGCATGCTCGCTCATAATGCGTGGCAGCAAAGGCACTTCCAACTCAAAAAGACGGTGGGCCACCCGGTGAATCATGATGGCAAAGATGCCCGGATAGCTGAAAATGATTTCATCATGACTTTTGGCCGCCGGATCACCTTCATAGGTGGCCTGAACATCCGTGGCCAGCACTTGCCTGATGGTTGGTATGGACTCCAATACGGCCAGGGCTTTGGTCTGACCGCTTTCTTCGCAATGGCTGCACGACTGATCAAAACGCAGACAATCATGACGGATGTGGTGGATGATTTGCTCCGACAGTTTGTCGTAAAGAACGGATACGGTTTGACCGAGGCTGTATTTCATATTGGCAGGATCCAGCACATCTTTGGAAAAATAGCCGGGAAAGAGAAGCTCCCGAAATTGATCGATCAGATCGACCACATATCCCTCCGAAGGAATAGGCTCATATTCGATGTGGGTGTAGCACTCGCCGCCTTGACAGTGTTTAATGATTTTTTCTGCTATTTCAGGGACCTTGGATTTCATCTGTTGACAGGTCGCCCGATCCATGGTGCAGGTATCAATCTCTTTCCGGTAATCGTTCATAGGGATACTCCTCCATTCGGCCGTGCAGCGTGCAGGGTTTGGGTAAACATAAGGCCGTTTGATGCAAAAGCAAGCCATACCGGGTAGTTGGATCAACCCTAGGGAAGAACCGCAGAATATCGAACAAGGAATAACGCATGTTGATTTGTGGCGTCGCTGCGCTCCGTCATATTATATCAATGGCGGAATACCTTACCTCGACA